>CAXGRW010000096.1:0-11631 GCA_964012125.1 uncultured Rhodopirellula sp. | reverse complement strand
GGGTCTGCTGCATGCAGAATCGGAAGGTACAGGAACAACAGCAGTGGAGCAGCGAGAAATCGTTGCATGAACACGAATCCGTATAAGCATTATGAAAGGAATGGAGTCAGCCACATGGGAATGACTGATGCCAGTGAAAAACATGGGTTGGCGGAAGCAGACACCTTGGGACGCTGGTCACAAGATTACTGCTCCATTGGTTGCAAAGCATTTGGTTGCAAAGCATTTTAATTCAACAGCCCGGAGGAAATCATTGGGTGATTAAAATACTTCGCAAACGCGCGGCACGTAGGCTTGCCAGGTGCCTGGAATGCGAGGTGTTATTTGGCTTCTACTTGTTCGCGGAGTGTTTTGAGTTCCGTTTTAAGTTTATCACTCTCTTTTTTAACCTCAGCAATTTCTTTTCGTAACTCGAGAATCTCTTTTGGCGTTGTAGGTTTCACTTCACGCAGTTTCGACACGGCCTGCTGTGCCGGACGTGAGATTCGCTCGTTTTGCGACTGACTGACCGATTCAAGGACTGTGATCGCTTTGGGGTCGCCGAGGGTTCCCAATGCTTGGACGGCTGCTGCCTGAATGCTGGCCTTGGGGTGATCAAGATGTTCGGTAAGGAATTGCCGGACTTCGCTGCGATCTTTCAATCGGCGACTTGTGTGGGCAAGTGTTTCGAGGCCACGACCGTAATCACGTGAGCGGAATTGTTTTGCATTTTCGCGAAGTGACTTAAAGACGGCAGGTTGTAAATCATCATCATCCAGTTGACGGATTGCTGACATGGCGGCAACGGCCAACTCATTTCGAAACGATTTCGTGTTCAGGAATTTGAGCAGAGCCTCGTGTGTGGTTGGTCCATGGAATCTGCCCAGCCCGCGAATTGCATTTGCGAGGATAGCGGGGTTTTTCTCATTTTCGAGCACGCTTTGGATCAACGCGGGTGTTTCATCCCGATAGCGGTTTGTTAGCTTCTCAACCACGGCAGAGCGAACGCGGGCGTCTGTTTGCGTTTTCCAGTTATCGGCTAAGACTTCAAGAGACTCATCTGACTCGTGCTTGGCCAACGCAGATGCAGCGGCGATGCGTACCCCATAAAAAGAATCATTCTTCAAGGCATTGGTCAGTAACTCGACCGACTCGTGCGTCTTACGCGTTTCCAAGAGTTTGCACGCCAGCAGGCGACCAACCATGTCGTTGTTGTTTTCAAGCTGCTTTTTTAACATCCCATTCGGTTTGTCGAACGAAACATTCGCCAGCACGCTGTATTCGGGGTCAAATCTGACGATCGCCGGTTGCTTGTCGAGTGGGACGTAGAAGTCCTCTTCAATCTTAGTGACGTTGATGGGGTAGTCGACCAACATCCCATCGGCGATGAATCGCAGTTTTGTTGGGAAGTGGAATTGCAAAACATCATCATCCAGCGTTTGTGTCTGCTTGATGTTTACTTTTGCAAGGTTCTGTTTTGGCATCCACTTGTAGCTGATCTTCAGGTCAGGGTGTCGAGCATGGTACAGCCATTGATCAAAGAAACGATCCATTGGCCGGCCTGAGTGTTGTTCGATCACCTGTCGCAGATCGTCTGATACAACACTAGTGAGAGCGTGCTTCTCAAGATAGGACTTGATGCATTTGCGATACAGGTCTTCACCCAATTGAGAGCGAAGCATGTGCAACACCCAACTGCCTTTTGGGTAGGAGCGATAATCAAATTGCTCCATCGGATTCTTGTAGCCGTTGTAGACAATGGGTTTCTTGTCCTTGCCCTGAGTCAAAATCCGACCCGATGCATCACGGTACAGGCCATAAAGCATTGCATCGCGGCCGAACTTGTGGCCCTCATACAGATGTGTGTAGTACGTGGCAAAGCCTTCGTTCAGCCAAAGGTGGCTCCAGTCTTTGCACGTGACATAGTCACCAAACCATTGATGCGCCAGTTCGTGGGCATCGAGACCACGGGTGGTGCGGATGTTTTCAGTTGCTTCTGCAAAGATGGTCCCGTCGGTGAGGGTGGTCAGGGTGGTGTTCTCCATGCCACCAGCAGTGAAGTCGAGGATCGTGACCTGGTCATACTTGGGCCATGGAAATTCAACTCCTATTTCTTCTTCAAAGAACGCCATGATATCGGGAGTGTCGCGAAACGAGTTGGCGGCGTATTTGGCAAGAGAAGGTTGTGTGTAGAAACCCAGGGGAACGTTTCGATGACGCTTTTCCAGACCTTCGAGGTGGCCAGCTACCAAGCAGATCAAGTAGTTGGCATGCGGTTTCTCGTGATACCATCGCACCGCCTTGAGTCCGCTTGCATCGATGGATTCACCCTTCTTCACGCCGTTGCTGAGTACCGTCATGTCTTTGGGGACATGGCAAATCACCTCGGTTGAGGAACGCTCATTGGGGTAATCGAAACACGGGAACCAGTGGCGAGCTTCGTGTGTTTCACCCTGAGTCCAGATATGGGTGTCGGTCTCCGGATATCCCATCGCTGGCGTCCGAAAGTAAAGCCCAGCATTGGGCTGCGCCGCGTACTCGATCACAACGGTGAATTCGGTATCAACCTGAACAGGTTGTGCGAACAGGATTTGTAGCGACTCGCGTGTTGAAACAAAGTCTTTGACAGCCGCTTGCTCACAAGTGACTTTTTTGACAGTGATGTCCTTTGCATCCAAATTCAGCAATTCGACTGGCTTGGCAATTGGTTGTGCTGTGATGCTGACAGATCCACTGACGGTTCGTTTCACAAAGTCAGGAGTGACGTCCAGTTTGATGTGCTTGACGTCAACCTGACGATCTGGGGCATAGTGAAACTTTCCTTGCAGGTCGAGCCCGAGCGGCAGGAGATGACTTCGCCCCTCTTCGCAATAGCGACAAATCCGCTCTTCAGCAGAAACGAGAGTGACAGTACCGAGGAAACATAAGGCGAGTAGTAGGCTGCGCATCAGGGTGTTCATACGGGGCAGGTCGTGGTGTAACGGGCCTTTTTGACCCAAGCTTCGATGATGTGTAAGCGAGAAGTATAATACGAAATGCTGCGAAACAGGTT
The DNA here is from genome assembly GCA_964012125.1 of uncultured Rhodopirellula sp. Taxonomy (GTDB): domain Bacteria; phylum Planctomycetota; class Planctomycetia; order Pirellulales; family Pirellulaceae; genus Rubripirellula. Next base: position 8,600 of record CAXGRW010000096.1, on the reverse strand, counting down.
CAGTTTTCCAAGCTTTGGGGAAGGTGTTTAGGCCTAGCCGAGCCTCGTTCTGCTGTTGGTTGAAAATCTGTTGGCCTTGATTTCCTGCGTTCAAACGCATCTTTCAGGCAGGGTGCCGGGACGTGCGGACAGCTTGGCCGTCCGCAGATTCTGTCCGATCGGTCTGGCCAAGTGTTCAGCGGTGGGCTTGGCTACTTTTTCGGAGCAAGTTGGGTTTGGGGTACTGCTGGGACAATGGCTCGTGAACCCCGGTCGCCTACCCTGAAAAATCCCAAGTTCTGCCCCTCTTGGTCAGCTACCATCCAAACAGCTCCGGGCCGCGTCTTTTGGCGTTTGGGAACATTGGGGGACAGGATTCCGTAGCTCTGTGGTTTGCCCGCGGGGCTGATCCAGAACAACTCAAGCTCGTCTGTTCTGCGATTTACAAAGTAGCAATCGAAAGGCTGTCCATCAGGCTTGGATGGAGGAGCCATTTTCTGGGTGATCGTATTCCATTGAAGTTTCGGCATCGCATTGATACTGATAGGCACGTATTCATGAAAACCTTTGGGCGCACGAGAGCGAAAGTACCGCAAACGCGATAGGTGCTGAGGATCCGTAGCAAGGTTGTTCCATTCATGTGGATCGGAACTGATTTGATACAGTTCTTCACTGTCGTCGTTGTAATGGATGTATCGCCAGTCATGATCGCTGATGCTGTAGTCTTCTGGGCGGTTCAAGTAGGTGGTTGAGACATGTGACCAGTCAGCTTGCGAGTCTTCAAGCAGCGGAAGAAGACTTGGCGCATCGGCTTGGCTGCTTTCGGGGATGCCGCTGAGATCGGTCAGTGTAGGAAACAGACTCAGCAGGTTCACCGGTTGGTCGCACTTTGTGCCGGCAACGGTTCCAGCAGTTAGCCCGGGGCAGCCTTCCGGGGCTCGAATGATTAGTGGGACTCTTGTGCAGACTCTCCATCCTGTGAATTTTTGCCAGTGTTGCTTCTCACCTAAATGCCATCCGTGATCACTCCATAGGACAACAATCGTATTGTCAGCGTTGGGACCAGATTCCAAAGCATCGATCACTCGTCCGACCATGGCATCCGCAAATGCGATGGAAGCCAAGTAGCCCTGAATTCCCTGCTTCCACTGGTTCTCCGCTTGGATGTGTTCAAAGTACCGGTTGGGACCACGTCTGCGACCTGCCGTTGGTAGATCATCAAGATCATCCGCCCGGTAGCCCGGCGGAAGTTGGATTTGGGCGAGGGGAAACTTGTCAAAGTAAGGTCGAGGGACGAACCAGGGTTCATGAGGACGGTAGATACCACACGCAAGGAAGAATGGTTTTTGATGCTGTTCCGCTAGTTGCTCTGAAACCCACTTGGACACCAGCCAGTCACCGCCATACTCTTCATCGGTGGCATCCAACGCTGCCCAGTCAGTTTCGACATATTGCCAAGGACCACCGCGGCTCAAGTTGACGGGACGCTGTTTTGGGTACAGCGTTCGCGGAAATGGATTCTCACTTTCTTTGGCAGGGTAGTAATCGTCCCATGATTGCGCATCAATGAAGTAGTGCAGGATTTTGCCTGAACCTAGTGAATGGTAGCCATTGCGTGAAAAATGCTTGGGCATCAGGTCAGCAGTAGGAAGTATCTCCCGCATCTTTTGCCGGTTGTCGTACAGCCCAGATTGGTTGGGCGCAATGCCGGTCATGATTGCTGACCGCGACGGGTTGCAAGCGGGAGCGGGGCAGTGCGCATTCGTGAACAATGTTCCTGAAGCCGCTAGCCGATCGATGTTGGGGGTAAGTGTTTGCGGGTGCCCTTTCAGGCAACCGATCCAGTCATTCAGATCATCAACGGCAATGAACAACACGTTGGGCGGCGCAGCCGAAGCTGCCAAACTGGTTTTCGGTTCGTCAGCTTTGCTGAGCGTAGCGGGCAGCGTGAATACAAGAAACGCCGCCAGCTGGAAGCAGGAAAGAGGGTAATTCAAAGGATCTACCGAATCTGTAGGCAAGAGCAGGTAACTGCGTTGACGCTTTGGCTTGCAGGGGCGAGTTGCTTGGATGCGTTAAGCAATGCAGGTGCTTGAAACAGTGCAGCCACCCCCTTCGCTTGCTCGTGGGGCATACGGCTAGTTTTTGTAGGGCTTTTCGCGTTCGTCGCCCTGTTTCTTGATGTCGTCGCGGATCTTTTGTTTTGTTTTGTTCAGTCGCGCGGGCCATTTGAATGTGGGGGCCTTTTTGGGATCATAACCCTGCATGTGGCCCTTCAGCCTTTGTTGTGGCTTTGTATAAGCCAATTCAGTTGCACCAAAGACCTCTCTGCAAATGGCAGCCAGGCCAGGGTCATATTCGATCAACTCTTTTCTAGTGTCCACGTGGTTGTGGTCGTGATCGGGTGGACGATTGTTGTTGAACCATGATTGCACACCTTCAGCAAAATATTCTGCATGATTGGTGGATGCGTACTTGGATTGCCAAAGATCGTTTTTCATCGCTTCGTCATAACACTTGCGTAGACGGTCATCAAAGGTGGGGTCCAGATTCACTAAGCCACGCAAGTGAATGTTGTGCGCAAATTCGTGAATCAGGATGTTTTCGGTCGAGTAGGGATCTCCAGGAAACGCAAGTACGTTTTCTTCTGCACAGGAGCAGACAGCGTCCTGACGGGATCCCCCCAAACCTCTCGCTCGTGCATCCCAGAAATCTTTCGGACGCAAGTGTTTGTATTCAGGAATGTCTGAAGTGAACTCGTTGTGGCCGATCACGATCATGCGGGATCCACTGTCGATCATCGCCTGCCGAATGTCGGGACGTTTTTTTAGCATCATGTCGACAAGGAACGCGGCTTCTTTCAGTGCGTAGTCGTTTACCGCTCCCGATGAAACAATGGGATAGCCAGAGGCGTGTATGTACTTCCTGTAAAATGGATCCAGTTCCAGTGCTTCGGGAATGTCGGTGACCTTGTAGTCGGTCACCTGCGGTTCTTTGGGGGGGGCAGGTGCTGCAATGGCAGCGGCACGCGGGGTCAAGGCCGCCACTCGGGTTGGGGTCCCAGCATGAGCCAGCGGGTTGGTCGGCTTCCAGGCTTGAGCCAGGGTCTTTTCCATTCGAGGATCGTGCTGGTGTAATTCTGCACGAACGAATGGATAGAAATCATTGGTTCCAAAAAATGCTTCGGTGGTTTCGGCAAAGTACTCCCGTGAATTGTTCAGGCCATAGGCGCGTTCAAGTCTTCCGTTGCCGCGTAGAATTGACTCATAGCTACCGCTGGCCTTTGCTTGCTCGTAAGCCTGATTGATTCCGGGATGCTCAAAACCCAGGAACTGGTGGTGGTAAGCATGTGCCAGTTCATGCAGCATGAGCATGGGCATGCGTCTGTATTCACGGGCGAAGATGTCGATATTGGTCAGTTCTACGCATTCAACCAATTCAGGTCTGCGACCCTGTTGTTGTAACCAGTCAGCACCAGGATGGTATTCAGCTGTTGGACGAACTCCGTCATAAGGTGGTGAAAGCCAGATCGGAACGTCTCGAATGATCGCGAGAGATTCTGCAGGGAGAATATAGGTCAGGTGCTGAAGTTGCTGCTTGATCAGCTTGAGTGCCGTTGCGGTCTTTTCGGGTTGCGAGTCTCGCAGTTCACGGCTGATGCGGATGGGCCAACCCACGAGGCTTCGGTTGCGATAACCTTTGATGCGTGTACGAGGATCATTGCTGCGGATCAACTCGGCAGTCAATTTTCGACGGAGAAGATTTTGTGCTCGTGCGTACTCGGGTGAATTAGCCAAGTTGGTCAATTGTTGCGGGTCACGTTTTAGATCATAGAGTTCTTCGGGGGGCTTTTGAGAAAATGCCAAGTTCGCAAAACGCTTGGCTGTTTCAGGGTTCAGTCGCAGATATTGTTTGGTTGGCGACGGGTCGATGTTGTAGGAGAAGGCTCCCGGTTCTGTCGGCCAAGGTAATTCCGAAAAATCGTATTCAGGGTTCCGTCCCTCGACGACCCCGGTCTCCCAATCAGCTGAATTCCAATTCGAAATGTAGAGAAAGTCTGCGGTTCTTAATGATCGGGCAGGGTAGGGGTAAACATGTTTTTCCAAACCGCTAAGGGCGAACGTGCGGTTCGGATCGATTTGGCCATTTTGTGTAGCTTTGATCTGTGGCAGCAGCGTTTTTCCCGTCATTTGCTGCGGCACGCTCCTGTTTGCTGCGTTTAGAAAGGTAGGTGCCAGGTCACACAGGCTGACAAAGTCAGTCACCGTATGCGGCTGCGTTTTACCCCAGCGGATTGCCAACGGCACACGTGTGCCCATGTCGTACAAAGTTGCCTTGCAACGAGGGAAGGGCATCCCGTTATCGCTGGTAACGACCACGATGGTATTGTCGAGCTCATTCATCGCTTCAAGGCGTTGAATGATATCACCAACCTGATCGTCGAATCGCTGTACCTGAGCCATGTAGTCAGCGAGATCATTTCGCACGATCGGGTTATCGGGCAGGCACGCGGGGACTTTGATATTCGCCAGTTTAATGCCGGTCTTCTTGCCGAGGCCTGCTTCATAAGGGCGATGCGGTTCACGGCCACCGTACCAAAAACAGAATGGTTGTCCTGCTTCGCGTTGTTTCAGGAAGTCGTCAAAGGAACGATATCGTTCTCCAAATGAATCCCGATTTCTAAACGTGTGCTTGCTGGGCCAAACCCCTTTTCCATAGCGACCAACCTGGTAACCGGACTGTTGAAGCAATTCGGTGTAGACAGGGTATGACTCTCGTAATGATCCGCCCAGACTATCGCCTTCCTGCAGACGCCAATGATGTTGGCCAGTGAGTATGCTGAGCCGACTTGGTGTGCATGAGGGTGTCGACACAAAGGCATTCTCAAACAGCGTTCCTTCGTTCGCGACGCGATCGAAGTACGGTGTCTTGACCGATTTTGAGCCTAGCACGCTGGCGTGAGGCCATGACCAATCGTCTGCAATCAAGACCACAATGTTGGGGCGTGTATCGATATCTTGTTCAGTTGCCTCCGCTGCCGCACATACCTGCGGTAAGACGAAACAGGCAGCGACTCCGCTCAACATGCAGCAAGTTGCCGCCAGCGTTTGTGTGATCATCATCGGTAAGGTGTAACTATTCACGGCGCGTGCTCGTTGAATCATTCTGATGGTAATGCTGTCTGAGAATTGTGTTGGGTCGAGTTCCGGGCGAACGCAGCGTTGTCAGCGTTCAATTCTTCTGGTTCTTTGCGGTACGCTTCTTCCGACCATTGCCTTTTCCGGCCTTGGGTGGATAGGGAATACCGTTGATGTAGTTCAGGCGATCATCGACATCCGCTCCGTTGCTTACCGGATTGAAGTCTGAGCGTTTGACAGGGTATTCACCGTTGAAGAAATCTTTGAACCAGACAACCGAGTTCAGAGCTTCAGTGGCTTCGACTGAATTCTGGGTTGTGTTGACAATTTGTGTCAGTGTGTCTTGGGGATTGATCTCTCCAATTCTGCCCAGAAACTCGGCTGCTCTCATGCGAACGATCAATGCCTCATCTTTCAACAAAGGTTTCACATTCGCTGCTATTTCTGCGGCGTCCGCAGCAAAGGCCGTGCAGGTCATGGCAGCCCAATAGCGTTTCATCGGGTCGTCGGAGGCTATTGCCGCCAGCAGCGCGGGTTTGGCTTGTTTGAAGGGAACTAGAGAAAGATCCGCAATGTCAACGAGCTCAGCGATTTCCTGCTTGTGTTGTTGCCCAAACGCGACCGGGTTTTGCATCGCATTTTCGGCAAGATAGCTTTCGGGGTAAAAACTCAGGTCAGGCAAGCCTTTGACGGTTTGTTGAAGTCTTTCGCGAAGTTCGCGCAACACATTGGCGTACTTGGGGTCATTTGCCAGATTTTTGATCTGATGCGGATCCGTTTCACAGTCAAACAGCATTTCTGATGGCTTTGAGTCAAAGAACTGCTTTGCTGCTCCCGTCAGTTTTCCGGCGTTATATAAATCACGCCATTCAACGAACGCCAGATTTTTGTATCGATAGTTGTTGTTCAATCCATCCGGCAGGTACGGCTGGTAGTTGCGAATGTATTGGTATTTCCCTTTTCGGATCGAGCGAATGAAATCATATTTTTCATCAAATCGATCGGCATAGCCAAATGATTCATCCCGAGCATTGATGGCTGACTCCGAAATGTTCTTGCCGAGGAACGCTTTGCCATCTACCTGAGATGGAACTTTGACACCTGCCAGGTGCAAGGTGGTCGGACCAAAGTCGATGAAGCTGACAAAGCCGTCTAGTCGTGTGCCGTTCGTAGCCGGCGTTAAATGCTTAAAGTTTTCAGGAACTCGGACGACAAGCGGAACATGCAGTCCGGATTCGTAGATATAGCCCTTGCTGCGAGGAAGCACGCCACCATGATCACCAAAGTAAAAGATGAAGGTGTCTTCCAATACCCCGTCCTCTCGCAGTTGCTGGACGGTTTTTCCCACAATCGCATCGATGTCAAGCATTCGATCGTGATAGCGGGCATGCGTGTAGCGAAATAATGGCGTGTCGGGGTGGTAGTCTGCAAGTTTGATACTGTTTGGATCAGTTTTTGTCTTGTCGTTTTCAAAGACTGCGCGATTGAAATGCAGACTTCCTTCGTGTGACTGCGCGTGTGATTGCATGTGGAAGAAGGGCTGGTCCTGTTTCGGGCGATTTCTCCATGAAGCATTCCGGGACGAAGCATCCCAAACACCTTTGCCTTCCACGGCGTTGTAGTCCTTCTTGCTGTTGTTGGTCGTGTAGTATCCCGCGTCGCGGAGGTAAGCAGGGAACATCCGCAGACCTTGGGGCATTGGTGCCATGGCGTATCTGCGATGGAACTGGGTTCCGATTCTCGGGCCATAGCATGCTGTTGCGAGTGTAGTGCGGGCAACGGAGCAGACAGGGGCGTTCGAAAAAGCATTGTTGAATGTCAGGCCGTGAGTCGCCATTGCCTCGATATTGGGGGCTGGTGCGCCTCCCTCAAAGAAATGTTCCAAGTAATGAATTGAATTGTCTTCGGAAACAATCCAGACGATGTTGGGGCGGTCCGCAGCAAACGCGGTTGAACACTTGGCAACAGTAAAGCCGGCCAAGACAAACAAAAGAACCATAGCTCGTTGTGGCATTTTCAATTCGTTCATCAGCAAGAAAAATTTGGTTGGGAGCGGAAATTGGTGGGCAGGTCGACGTGCACCGGCCCTGCCATCATACAGTGTTGCGAGCTTCTGGCCTCGGTGCTCAGGTAAATCGATGCTGAGGCTTGCTGCGACCGTCGGAGCCGTGGGGAGGCACTTTCCTTGCGACATGAGAAACGCGGTCGATGCTGAATCGACCGCGCGTGATCGTCTGGAAGCCACTGCAGTCTGGAAGCCACTGCAGTCTGGAAGCCCTTGCAGGGCCCAAGGATGCAGTGCTGGTGACAGCCGCAGCACGTTGGCCTGCACCGCGATGACTTAGGAGCTGTCAATCGCTATGGAAGCTGAATTGATTTCAGCGTCATGGGGCCCTTGTCCGGCTGGATCACAACCAATGCTTGGGTGTCGCTGAGCTTGTCGAGTTGGACAACTCCTTCCAATGCGTCAATCGTCTCGTAGCTTTGCCCTGCAACGCCACCATTGGATACACGTTCTGTCAGTGCTTTCGCATTTTCCAGATTCTCAGTGCTGATCTTCATGACGCCTCTCGCACTATTTGCCATCAAGACAAATGCTTTGCCGTGCTGGCTGTAGACGATCATATCAAGTGGTCGATTGCGGTTGCCAAGTTCTGCGATCGTTGTGCCTTGGATTTTGTCTTGGCTCGCTAGTTTTGTGATCGGGATTTTGACGAGGGGGGTGCATGTATAGCCAGCGAGCAGGCTTGGCTCGCCACCAATGTTGAACGGAACAAATGTCTGGATGGGAGCATAATCTTCCGAACGACCATGAGCGGCATGGAAAATTTCAACACGGAACCCTTCGCCAGATTTCGTGAACGGAAAATCGAACTCACGAACTGAGCTGGGGGCCTCACCCGCAGCCAAGCCGGCTACCAGGATGCGACCAGCTGTGTAAGCAAGGTCAGTGATTGAGTTTGAACGAGGGTTGCTTTTGCGGCGGCCACGCTGAACAACTTTGTCTTCAGGTGCATTGGGGAGATTGACCGATGAGTTCGCGATTTTCTGAAGATTCAAAGGAGCGACATTTCCATCCGGGCTCACGCGTATGATCTCTGGCTTTCCACCTGCTGTGACTGACAGGAAGGCGTTGCCGGTTTCTGGATTGACTGCCAGATCAGCAATGCTCACCTCGCCCCTGCCGAGTTGGAGTGCAATTCTCCCGTCTAGATCCTCGACATCGAAGGAGGTGCCGGTTGTCTTCTCGTCTTCCGTATTGACCGCATAGATCTTTGCTGCCTTGGGGTCACCGATGAAAAGAATTCCAGACGGCCCGAACGCGAGTGGACCACCCGACTTCAGCTCAACCGTACTCTTTTTCAGACCATACAGCTCAGCTGCGTTTAATCGCGGAAGCTGGGTGCTCATGGTGGTGGTGGCGAGAAAGGCGAGCGAGAGAAGTGTCAGCGTTTGACGCATCGAATCGATCCTTGCATAAAA
>CAXGRW010000095.1:0-11718 GCA_964012125.1 uncultured Rhodopirellula sp. | reverse complement strand
GCGTTGATTGCATCTTCCAAGTACAGTGTGGTCAGACGCAGGAATTCTTCGTTATTCACGAGGTGGACCCCCCCATGTCGTGCGTAACTATTTTTCTTTCAATACATTGCGCAAGTGTGACATAAATTCGCTGGAGAGATTTGTACACAGTCTCGGGTTTCCGGCCGAGTTTCTCCGCCACCTGAGTTCCTGCCAATCCGTCAAAGTAACGCAGCCTGATTATTTGACGAGATTTTTCGCTCAATTCTTCAATGCAATTATGGAGTGCGTCGACTCGTGCCGGCATGTCAGCGGTGTCGCGTTGCTCAAGCTCGGCGTCGACAAGCTCCAGGATCGATTCGTCAAGCAACGCGGCCTTGTATTTCTGTTGACGAATGAACTCGTAACATCGGTTGCGAAGTACCTTCCATGACCAGTCGCGCACATGTTGAGGTCCCTCGAAAGTGCTGGCGTTTTCAAACACTCGTGCCAGCATGTCTTGGTACGCGTCTTCAGATAAGTGGGACTGACGCAGAATCGACCACGCAAGGGCGATCTGTTTTGTCCGTTCGGGCATCAGTGCTCTGAGAATGTCGGTGCGATCCATACGATATATCATGCGCGAGAACTGGAAGTGTGGACATTTTTTTGGGAAAAGAGTTTTTTTCGGGCGATCATTTTTGGCCTATGTCGCTGAAAAATGCGTAAATGGGAGCGCGTGGTATCTGGCAATATGTCTCAATACGCTTACGGCTCATCTCATTCTGTTTCTTACTTGCCAGAGTAGACTGTTTGGCTGTACCCAGTTGGTGAAAACCTTGCGACCGTGCCGTCGGCTGGCTTTTGTTATCAGCAAGTTTGTCGGAAAATTTTAAGTAAGAAGGGAAGAAGACCATGAGGTTGTGTTACTGCTTCATTCTTCTGGCTATGGCATCTGTAGCCAGAGGGGAATGGAAGGTAGCTCCCGAGGCAATGGTGACTCGATGGGGCAAACAGGTCACTCCCGAGAATGTTTGGCAAGAGTATCCACGCCCCCAATTTCGACGTGATGAGAACTGGAAGAACCTCAACGGTTTATGGCAGTATGCAATTTCTCAGAATGGTGTTACTCCCCAAGACTATCAGGGGGATGTTCTTGTACCCTTTCCTGTGGAGTCAGCACTGAGTGGTGTGCAGCGGCTGCTCGCTCCTGATGAGATGTTGTGGTACCGACGTATGTTTCGTCATCAAACGCGTGGCGGACATCGCACCCATTTGCATTTCGAGGCGGTCGATTATGAATGCACAGCATACGTCAATGGGAAAAAGATCGGATCGCATAAAGGGAGCAGTGATCCATTCACGTTTGACATCACAGATGCGTTACGACCTGGTGAGAACGAGTTGGTCGTGAGTGTGGTTGACCAGACTGCACCATCGCAGACCCTCGGGAAACAATCGCTGCAGCCGAAAGGAATTTATTACACCCGCGTGTCAGGGATTTGGCAGACCGTATGGTTAGAGGATGTACCCAAGCGACATTTTCGCATGGTCAAAATGAAGCCCAGAATAGCTGAGGGAACGCTGCGTGTGCTGCCGACTCTTGAGGGCGAGCCGTTGAAGGCAGAGCGTATTGTGATCACTGTTCGTGATGGTGATCGTGTGGTTGGTGTTGCTGATGCCGCTTTGAGTGTGCGGATACCTGATGCAAAACTCTGGTCACCTCGAAGCCCGAGTCTCTATGACATCACCATGGAGTTGTTCGATGGTGAAGAACTGATCGATTGCGTTGAGTCGTATGCAGCCATGCGTGAGGTAGGAACTGTTCGCGGCCCTGGTGGCCAGATTCGCATGACCTTGAATGGCAAAGTGGTGTTCCATTACGGCACATTGGATCAAGGGTGGTGGCCTGACGGCTTGTTGACGCCACCTAGTGATGCAGCGATGCGTTTTGACGTCGAGTATTTGAAGAAGTCAGGTTTCAACATGATCCGAAAGCACATCAAGGTTGAGCCGCGGCGTTACTATGCTCATTGTGATCGAATTGGGATGATGGTGTGGCAGGATATGCCGAGCACAGGTGGAAGGCCATTTTGGAGCAAGCTTGCTCCAAATCCGATGGAGGACGAATGGCCTGCAGATCGCCACGAGCAGTTCGTCGAAGAATTGAAGTCGATGGTAGGAAGTCTTCGGAATCATCCATCAATCGTGATGTGGGTGCCCTTCAATGAACGATGGGGGCAGCATGAGACCATTCGAGTTGGTCAGTTAATGGAAAATCTTGATGTTACGCGTTTGGTCAACATTGCCAGCGGTGGGAACTTCTTTCCTGTCGGCGATGTTGTGGATCGCCATAATTATCCTGAACCGATGTTTCCGTTCGAGGACCAAAGATTTAATGACTACGTGAAGGTAGTGGGTGAGTTTGGTGGCCATGGCCTTGTAGTCCCCGGTCACCAATGGAATTCAGAAATGCGGAATTGGGGATATGGAGATTTGCCGGCTACCAAAGACGAATACCGGCAGCGATATCAGCGATCGTTTGACGAACTCATGAAACTCAGACGCCGAGGTGTGGCAGCAGGTGTGTATACGCAGACGACCGATGTAGAGGGTGAGGTCAACGGATTGATGACCTATGATCGAGAAGTTCAGAAGCTTCCAGCTGACGAGTTGCGGCAATTGCACGAACCGGCTCGTTTCTAAATTGTGCGGAGCACATTTCGGATTGTGCGCCCTATTGGTGATGATTTGATTTTAGATCTTCGGCTTTACAATCAACCATTCAAAGACGATCTGTTTTGTCCGCGTGGGCTCTCTGAAGAATGTCAGTGCGGTCCATGACATACATTCTGCGTCAGATGTGAAAGTGTATCTACACCAACTGTAACCCTGAAAAACCTCATTGTGGGTGGTGGTGTAAACGGCATGCAGATCACAACGTGTCTTTTTTTCATGCATGAATATGCGAAGCACTCAAGTTGCTGTCGTGGGGCGTGTGCACGGCCGTCGGTGATCCGCTCGTGCTGAGATCCGCTGCGATTGATCGATTGCCAAGTATGTTGATGTGGATTGTTGATACATTGTGTTGGAGCCGCTTAAATTAACTGCATTATTTTCCGAGTCGAGACCAGTGTGGACGTATTAACAATAGTAGGTAGGACCCAATGAAAAAAGCACTCATAGCGATGTTGATAGCGATGTTGGTAGCGGTGTTGATAGCGGTGGGTCTGATTAGTGATGTACGTGCAGATACTCCACCCAACGTGATCTACATCTTGGCAGACGACCTCGGTTATGGTGATTTGAGCTGTTATGGTCAGACGCATTTTCAGACGCCGAACATCGATGCCCTGGCCACGCAAGGAATGAAATTCACGCAGCACTATTCTGGAAGCACCGTGTGCGCTCCGTCGCGTTGCGCGCTCCTAACGGGTAAACACATCGGTCATGCGGTGGTGCGTGGGAATTCCGAATTGATGCCGGAAGGGCAGCAACCAATGCCGGCCGATACCGTCACCATGGCGCACATGTTCCGTAAAGCGGGCTACACAACGGGCTTGTTCGGCAAGTGGGGACTCGGTGCGCCGGGCAGTGTCAGTGAGCCACTCAAGATGGGGTTCGATCGCTTCTATGGCTACAACTGCCAGCGGCAAGCGCACCATTATTATCCCTACTTTCTTTGGAACGATAACCATCGCGAGATGCTGTGGGGCAACTTCGGCACGGAGACACAGGAGTATGCCCCTGACCTGATTCAGGATCAGGCGATTAAGTTTATCGAAGACAACAAAGGCCGACCCTTTTTCTGTTTTTACGCTCTAGTTCAGCCGCACGCCGAAATGTTCGCACCGGAAAAAAAGTTGGCCAAGTATCGCGGCAAATTCCTGCCAGAACGTTCTTACGAAGGAACCGACTCCGGTCCGAATTATCGTAAGTTTGCCTACGGATCGCAGCCTGAGGCACACGCCGCTTTTGCTGCCATGGTCGAGGTAATGGACGACGACGTCGGTGAGCTCGTTGCCACACTCGAAGAGTTGGGGATCACCAACAACACACTAGTCATGTTTACTTCCGACAATGGTCCACATCAGGAGGGCGGACACGATCCGGTCTACTTCAACTCCAACGGTTCCCAACGCGGGTTCAAACGCGACCTCTACGAAGGCGGGATTCACGTGCCGATGATTGCAACGTGGCCAGGGCACATTCCAGCCGGAACACAAACTGACCATCTTTCAGCATTCTGGGATGTCTTGCCAACGGTTGCTGAGCTGGCCGGTCAGCCGGTTTCCGGAACCGTTGATGGCGTTTCATTTGTGCCGACACTTCTCGGTAAGCAGGGTCAGGAGGAGCACGACTATCTCTACTGGGAGTTCCATGAAAAGAAAGGGCGTGTTGCAATGCGGCAGGGCAACTGGAAAGCAGTCCGGTACAACGTTGCAGTCAACCCGGACTCACCTTTGGAACTCTTCGATCTTTCAGCAGACCCAGGTGAAACAGTCAATGTTGCTGACCAGCATCCAGACGTCGTGGCCAAAATGAATGCACAGATTAGAAGTGCACGGACTGCTTCTGAGTCACCAGACTTTAATTTTCCACTCGTTCGCGGAAGGGCACGTGGCGGAAATGCCCACCAAAAGCAATAGCGTGTCGGGGGCCTAGAGTACATCGGATTGCAAAGCACATTATCTTACGAACAACTGAACTGAACAAAGTATTCGGCTTCGGCATTGTTGGTCCGTTTGCTCTTCGCCTCCTTGAGGCATGCTTTGCTCGTGGCTCAAGCGGCCTTCTTGGGTTTTAACGCTTCGGCCACAACCGTCATGCGAAATTACCTTCGATGGGCCGTCTGCCGGTTGCTGTTTGTTCATCACGGTTTTTTGAGGCCGAAAAATCTGTTCGTTGGTCTGCCGTCGCATTTCGGCTATTCTTCAGCATCAGAAGGTACAAGTGTGCCAGCGGTCGACTTTTTCATTTGATCTTTCTCACGTTTAGAGGATTGTCGTGTCGAGTATCTGTGTTCTAGAAGATTCCCTGCCGCTGGCAGGCACTGACAACGACGAACCCCCTGGTACGGCAACGCAGAAACGGTATCCAACAAAAGCCGAAGTGCTCGCTGCCATCCCTGCAGAGTGTTTTGATCGCAACCTGTTCAAGTCGTCACTCTATTTGTTTGTATCCCTGACGATGACGATCTGCAGCGGAGTTCTTGCATATTTGTTCATCCCATTCACCTGGCCTTGGCTGCCTGCGTGGATTGGTTACGCCATCGTGGCCGGAACAGCCGGCACGGGTTGCTGGGTTGTCGCACACGAATGTGGTCATCGGGCGTTTACAAAACACAACGGGCTACAGGATATGATCGGTTATTGTCTGCACAGCATCTTGCTCGTGCCGTATTTTTCATGGCAACGCAGCCACTCGCTACACCACGCTCGCACCAATCACCTCGATATTGGCGAAACGCATGTGCCAAGGCGTGACACAACACCCAGCGGTGCAGCCCGTCTATGGTGGCAGGAAACAATCGGTGAAGAAGCGTTTGCCATCGTTTTGATCACGGCCAACTCTTTGATTGGATGGCCCCTCTATCTGTTGACTGGCGCGACGGGTGGTCCGGTCCGAGGCACCACCAATCACTTCTGGCCGGCGTGGCCCTTCTCTGCGGCACTCTTTCCAGGAGGATGGACTCGCAAAGTCTGGCTGTCCGATGTCGGCGTTCTTGTCATGCTCGGCCTGCTTGGCTGGTGGACGTATTCTTCAGGCTTTTTTCCGGTGCTCGCAATCTACGTTGGCCCGTACTTGGTGGTGAACTTCTGGCTGGTTTTGTATACCTGGCTTCAGCACACTGACGTTGATGTTCCACACTTCGACGATGAGGAGTGGACGTGGGTAAAGGGAGCCTTCATGACGGTTGACCGGCCGTATGGATCCATTCTCAATTTCATGCATCATCATATTGGTAGCACGCACGTCGCACATCATATGGACGCCCGAATTCCGCACTATAACGCCATCAAGGCAACGCGTGCCTTGCAGGAAAACTTTCCGGATCTCTATCGTTTTGATCCAACACCGATTCCGAAAGCACTCTGGCGAGTGGCGACGCGCTGCCACGTTGTGTCGAAGCGTGACGAGGGATGGACATATGCTGGATAGAATTCCGGCTGGTCGTCGAGAGACTTTCATAGATTTTTTTAATCAGGCAATACTGGAAGTTCTTAGCATGCGTTCATGCTTTTCATGGGGCCAACGTTCTGGTGTTTGTGCATCTTCGGCAAAGAGTTGTAAGACCGTTTGATTCGGTCGACAGCCTACATGCATGATTAGTTGGTCCACCATCGATTAGACTGTCGATATGAAACGGCACGTGGCATTGATCATTGAGACCTCGAGCATTTACGGCCGTGATCTCCTTGCGGGGGTCGTGCGGTACATGCGAGTGCACGATCGCTGGTCAGTGTTTTTAGAGCAACGAGACCTGTTCAAGCAGCCACCAGCGTGGCTAAACAATTGGCAGGGTGACGGAATTATCTCCCGTGCAACGACGCCTCGGTTGCTTGATGCTATCTCGAACACCGGCGTGCCGTTTGTTGAGTTGACGGATCGAAAAGGAGATGTTGAGTTTTCTCAAGTTCGTTCGGATGACGCAGCAATTGGACGAATGGGTGCGGAGCATTTACTGGAACGAGGGTTCGAGCGTTTTGGTTTCTGTGGATACAAGGGTGAAGCGTGGTCGAATCGTCGTGAAGAAGCATTTGTCGGAATGGTTGACGGGAAATCATCAGGCGAGTGTTCAATATATAATTCTGCTTGGCAAGGTCGGGCGGCACGAAACTGGGAAGACGAGCAGCAATGCATCACAGATTGGCTGCGTTCGTTAACGCCTCCTTTTGCGGTCATGGCCTGCAATGATATTCGTGGTCAACAAGTTATTGACGCTTGCTCTGAACTTGATCTTGCTGTTCCCGAGCAGGTTGTAGTCATGGGAGTCGACAACGACGAACTGCTTTGCCGTATTTGTTCACCGCCACTCACGAGTGTGATTCCTAACGCTCAGGGTGTTGGATTCCGCGCGGCAGAAGTGCTGGCAGGGCTGATGGACGGGGAGTCGCCTCTGTCCGAAGTTCAATTGGTTGAGCCGCTTGGTGTAGCGACGCGTCAATCGACTGATGTGGTAGCGATTGATGATCGTGATATTGCAGCAGCGTTACGGTATATTCGTGAACATGCATGCCGCGGCCTGACTGTCGATGAGGTCGTTCGTAATAATTCAGTTTCTCGCAGTACGCTTGAACGACAGGTGAGAAAGTATCTTGGCCGCACGCCACAAGCAGAGATTCGATTTGTTCAGGTCAAGCGTGTACGAGAGTTGCTGATTTCCACGGACCTCTCCGCCGAACAAATTGCCGCGTTGTGCGGATTTGAGCATCCTGAATATTTGCATGTGGTTTTTAAGCGAGTGACAGGTATGACGATCGGAACGTTTCGCAAGCAAGCCAAGCCATAGCAGGCTTTGTCGAGAAGCATGGTGTGGTCGATCTCAAGTAGTCTGATAAACCGATTTGCTACCAATACATGTGATAATATAGCTCAATTACGGGACGGCCTGTCTCATTGACGGCTGGTCGGAACTGTGGATCATGGTTCTTGTTGTGGTTTAAATGTGTAGTGTCAGTTTTTTAGGCGAGTGTCGGTTCTTTGACATATCTATCCCATCCAACTTCGTTGTCCGCTGCCGAGCAATTTAAAGAGTTGCATCAGCGCGTAGAAACTGAATTTCGATCACGATTTGGTCACGTGCCGGCAGTCGTTGCCGCGGCTCCTGGCCGTGTAAATCTCATTGGCGAGCACATCGACTATAACCATGGCTTTGTTCTTCCGATGGCAATCGAACGCTACGTGATTATCGCAGCGGCTCCATGTTCTGATCCATCGCAAGAGCACGCAGCTTTTTATAGTAGCGACCTGCAGGAAACCACTGACGTCCCAACCCGTGTGTCTTTCGAGCCAACGTGTTCCGGGTGGGGGCGTTACCTTGAGGGTGTTATTGCCGGTTTTGTATCAGGGGTCTGTGACGTCCCGGCATTTGAAGCGGTCATTTGTTCAAACGTTCCACGTGGTGGAGGACTGTCTAGCAGTGCGGCTTTGGAGGTGGCGACGGCGACCATGCTTGAAGGCATCACGGATCACCAGTTGGAGCCATTGGAAAAAGCGATTCTCTGTCAACATGCAGAGCATACTTTTGCTGGCATGCCCTGCGGCATTATGGATCAGGTTTCCAGCGTGTTCGGCAAGCCCGGTGAACTCATGTTGCTGGATTGCATCAGTCAGGAAATACAAGCCGTACCTTTTCGCGAGGAAGGCGTTTCGGTGCTTATTACCAACAGCAACGTCAAGCATGAGTTGACAGGCGGTGAATACGCAGAACGAAGACGTCAATGTGAGTCGGCGTTAGAGAAATTGGGCTTGCTGTCTTGGCGGGACGTGACGTTGAGAGACCTTGATTCGGCACGCACCCGGCTGACCAATGACGAGTTGGCATGCGGACGCCATGTCGTAGCCGAAATCGCGAGGACTTTGGATGCAGCTGAAGCCTTTGCAAACGGTCAGTGGGCGTCAGTCGGTGAGTTGATGTACTCCAGTCACGAATCGTTGCAGAAAGACTTTCGAGTCAGTTGTGCTGAACTCGATGCATTAGTCCGAATCGCTCGCGAGATAGGTTTTGAGGACGGTGTCTATGGGGCACGAATGACGGGAGGTGGTTTCGGTGGCTGTATCGTCACATTAGTGCGTTCGGACCGTGCAAAGGCGGTACGCGAAAGAATTTTGACTCAGTACGAAAATGAAACCGGTGTCCAAGGGAGTTCTTTCACAAGCCGCCCGGCGGTCGGTGCTCACCTGATCAAAAGAAATGCTCATGACAGCTGAACATTCACATAGGCGATTTAACTCACTGACCGGAAACTGGGTGTTGTTTTCTTCGCATCGTGACGTGACTCCTGAGCAAGCTGCTGGCCGGCTGCGAAACGTGTCAGACATCCATTATTCTGGATCGGAGTGCGATCAATGAAGGTGCTGGTAACAGGCGGCGCGGGTTACATCGGAAGCGTAACTGTCGAGCAACTAATCGAGGCCGGGAATCAGGTCGCTGTGTTCGACAATCTCTCGCAAGGTCATCGCGCGGCGATCCACAAAGATGCGAAGTTTATTGAAGGCGATTTGGCTCACCGTGAGAGTATTGACGGTGCAGTCACGGAATTTCGTCCCGACGCTGTCATGCACTTCGCAGCGAAGTCGTTGGTGGGTGAGTCCATGCAGTCGCCATTTCTTTACTTAGGTGACAACGTTCGCAACGGCTTAAACTTGCTCGAAAGTGTTGTCAATCACGGTATCGAAAGGTTCATTCTGTCATCAACAGCCAACCTGTTTGACAATCCAGCGACAATTCCGATTGACGAAGAAGCAAGTATTGTTCCCGGAAGTCCCTACGGGGAGTCCAAGTACATTCTCGAACGGATGCTTCACTGGCTCGATCGAACTGGAAAGCTGAGGTTTGCTGCACTGCGTTATTTCAATGCGGCAGGTGCGACGCACTTACGAGGTGAAGATCATTCCCCGGAAACTCATTTGATTCCCTTAGTGCTTCAGGTTGCACTGGGGCAACGCAAGGACATAAAAGTCTTTGGTGATGACTATGAGACTCCTGATGGGACTTGTATTCGTGACTACATTCACGTGGCAGACCTTGCGCAGGCACACAGGCTGGCGTTACACGCGATCGATCAAAAGTCCCAGGTTTACAATTTGGGGAATGAGCTTGGTTTCAGTGTTACGCAAGTACTTGATACGGCCCGAAAAATCACAGGTCATCCCATTCCGAGTGAAGTTGTCGGGCGGCGGCCGGGAGATGTCGCGACACTGGTTGCAGCGAGTGCCAAAGCACGGGCTGATCTTGGTTGGAAACCGGCACACCCAAAGATTTCACAAATCATAGAATCCGCATGGAGGTGGCACTTCGACCATCCCCGTGGTTACGAAAAATAGATAGCTATCAAAGGAAATCCGTGTAGCCTATCGGTCAGGCGAATTTACTCACTACCAGTTTCGATACATTAGCAAAGGCGGCTACCTTGTTTTTAACAATTGCTTCATTTGTTTGCTTCACTGCCCTTGTTGCGTTTCTCACGTGGCGGATTACTCGCAACAGTGATGTTGAGAGTGACGAAGGCTACTTCTTGGCGGGCCGTAGTTTGACAGGCGTCTTCATCGCCGGGTCGCTGTTACTGACGAACCTTTCTACGGAACAACTTGTTGGCTTAAACGGAGATTCGTTCAAAGATGGGTTGTCGGTAATGTGCTGGGAAGTTGTCGCAGGTATATCTCTTGTCATTTTGGCATTGGTGTTTCTGCCGCGGTACCTGAAGTCGGGCATCGCGACCATTCCGCAATTCCTGGAAATGCGATACGGACGCTCTGTGCGTTCGGTTACTGCCGCAATCTTCATTGTGGCTTATATGATGATCTTGTTGCCGTTTGTTTTATTTTTAGGAGCGAATGGACTCAATGGCATGCTGGGCCTGCATGTGAAGTTTGGTGTCGACGAACTGACAATGATTTGGATGTTGTTGGTCTTCATTGCTACGCTCGGGGGAGCCTATGCAATTTTTGGTGGGCTTAAAGCAATCGCAGTCAGTGACACGTTCAACGGTGCTGGACTACTCGTTGGTGGTCTCATGATTACTTTCTTTTCGTTGCAGTTGATCGCTGGTAGTGAAGGTGGCTTCGTAGGTGCGTTTGAGAAGATCGAAGCTGCCGATCCCGATGCGTTTCAGTCGCTGGGGACATCGGACGAGTCAACTCATTGGCCAACATTATTTACTGGCGTGCTGTTACTAAACTTTTTCTACTGGACGACGAACCAACAAATCATTCAACGAACATTCGGTGCCAAGAACTTGGCTGAAGGTCAAAAAGGTGTTTTGCTGGCAGCGTTCTTCAAGATTCTTGCACCGTTGATTTTGGTGCTGCCCGGAATCGCGGCGGCTTATCTGGTTGTTACAGCGGAAGATCCGCAGATGATCGAGTC
This sequence comes from uncultured Rhodopirellula sp., assembly GCA_964012125.1. Lineage (GTDB taxonomy): Bacteria > Planctomycetota > Planctomycetia > Pirellulales > Pirellulaceae > Rubripirellula. Next base: position 668 of record CAXGRW010000095.1, on the reverse strand, counting down.
TGTTGGAATGACGGATGATGGGTCATGGAATACCAGTCGGGCTTATGGTGCGTTGGTCGCGCGAGTACTCCCAAATTGGTTGCTTGGGTTTTTTGCCGCGGTCGTGACCGGCTCAATTCTCTCGACCTTCAACTCGGTACTGAATTCGGCGGCGACGCTATTTTCACTTGACGTGTACAAACAGTACATCAATCCGTCAGCGACAGGTAGCCAGGTACGACGTTCTGGACAAATTTGCAGCTTCGTCGTCGCCATACTGGCTGTGATCGCCGCACCGTTCGCGTTCTACGGTCGTGATGGAGTGTTCAGTTTCTTCCAAGGTTTGAACGGTGTCTACTTCATACCGCTGGCCGCTGTCATTCTAGTTGGTCTGTTCAATAGCTGGGCAGATGGGCGGTCGGCGTTGGTAACGTTGATCAGTGGATTATTCTTCATGGTACTCGGTACGTTCTTTGCCGGTGGTAAGGGTGGCTGGTTGGATAGCACGTTTGGCAGTCCGTTTCATTACATGGGCGCTGTGTTCGTGCTGCTTGTCACATTACAACTGGTCTTGTCGCAGCTTGGTTTCCGTCGTGAGACTGCGTACGAACAGATTGATGTGCAGGCCGTTGATTTAACTCCGTGGAAACCCGCACCAATTGTTGGCGCGATGCTTTGTGTGTGTGCCA
>CAXGRW010000094.1:0-11869 GCA_964012125.1 uncultured Rhodopirellula sp. | reverse complement strand
ATTCGTTCAACGCTTTGGTTTGCCACCGATCAAGCGGCTGATGCTCAAGTACGGTTCGTGCAGCAAACCGAACAAAACGATCTTCGTGATCGAGGTATTTCCACGCAAAGTCAACTCCCGCTGGGTCAGGATTTCCATGATACTGCTCTAGTTCATGACGCAAATCACGGAGTGCGTTTTCAGTGGCACCGTTGATCGCTGGCTTGGTGGACTCATCTCCGACATAAGTGACGCGGTATAACCCTGACTGGACGCGACGGCCACCAATGGTGAAATACATCGCTCCATCACCGGGATGGATAATCGCGTCGGTAATTGGCAGCGGCGCGCCTGTAACGAATTCCTCTTTTGTTGCTTTGTAAGTGGAGCCATCCTCTTCAAGATGCACCGCGTACAATTTGCCCCAACTCCAATCAAGGGCGTACAAGGCGTTCTGATACTTGGCAGGGAACTTTGCACCGTATCCAAATGTGACTCCCGTCGGCGATCCAGGACCGATATCGAGTGTTGGTGGCAGGTTGTCTGCGTAAAAAGGCATCCTTTTACCAGCACCATTTCGCCAGCCAAACTCGGCGCCACTGACCACATGACAAATCCGTGTTGGTCGATACCACGGCGTGTTAAAGTCATATTCCATGTCAGCGTCGTAAGTGAACAGTTCACCGTCCACGTTGACAGCCGCGTCAAAAATGTTCCGAAAGCCAGAAGCGTAAGCTTCAAACTTCTTACCGTTTTCCGTTACCCGGTAGACAATTCCACCAGGAGCCAGAACACCGCGGTTATGGCCTCGGCCATCCGGCATGCTCGGCAACAAATGATCCTCACCCCAGATCTGCGCGACCTGGGACGTATCGGCCAATTCGGGTGGCAGGGTGTTGTTGCCGGTGATCATGAAAAACCCTTCGCCATCCGGCGTCGGAACAAGGGCGTGCACCCCGTGATCACTCTTGGAACTGACCTCACGCAACGTTTCAACCTTGTCGAGTTGGTCATCGCCGTTACTATCAGAAATACGGTACAGTCCAGATGGCATCTTGCGTTCATAATCGTTAACGCCAACATACAGAGCGCCGTCGGACCAAACCATTCCATTCACCGCTCGAATCGCGGCCGGCACCTTCTCGATACTCGCTGCCTCAACCGGCTGCCCCGCTGCCGGCGGTGTGATGCGATACAAACCGCCAAACTGATCACTCACCAGCAAGCGTCCCTTATCATCGGTGCACAGATTCACCCAAGAACCTTGCTCCGTACCCGGAACCGAATAAAGCAACTCAACCTTGAAGCCCTTGGCTGCCTTGATCAAGTCAACAGGCGTGGCTGTGTTGCCGCCGACTGCCGGTCCAACCGATTTGGCCTTGGCTTTAGGACGCTTGGCTTTCTTTTTGTCCTGAGCAGTTGTTATCGAACTTGTCAGGCACAAAGAAAAAATCAACAGAAACTTGAACAAATACTTTTCGCGATTCGCTTCGGTCAACATGCTTGTTCCGTAGAGGGGATTCGAAAGAAAAAAATGATGGCAGATTCAAGAGCAATGGGTGGTCTGCCAGTTGAGCGGGAAATTAGGTTGGATCGGTCGAGGGGAGGGAAGATGGCATCTCACATCAAATACGTCTACAGCATGCGAGTCGCCACAATACAAGCTCGACGCGCTACGCCTGTAGATGCAGTCCGTCTTGCAAACCCGAGACTTCGGCTCTCGTGAGCGACCCGCCCGAGTGTCCTGTTGTTCTGCTGCCACAATGCGCCGCCCTGCTTTGTTGAGTGGCACTCCTTTGGTGAGCGACCGCCATCACGAGGCCGGTGCATCATTGAAGCGTCCGCTAACGATTGAATTCAACTGAAATTCCGACAAATGGAGCGTATTTCAGCGTGAATATGAAAAACCTGTAACGCTTCGTACCGACACCTAGCCAGACGACTTCACCGCCCCTGCTATCTGCTCTTTAGTATAAACGAAATGCATCAATTGAGCGACAATAACCGTCACTTGGAATCCCAACACCCGCCGCTCGCTTAGAGCTGCATTTTAAGAGCCTTCAAAAACAGGGCACTTCGCTCGCAGCGATGACCGCCAATCGCACTCGTGAGCCAACAGCAAAATGGAAAACTAACAAGCTCTAGCGGTAGTTTTGCCATTTAATAAGCCGGTTTGCGGGTGGTGTGCCGCCAATGAGCCGATGCGACACCACACATCCCCCGATCACGGAAAACCCAATTAACGTCGTTTCACCGACCCGAAACTGCTTTTTTGGTGGAAAACGATGTTGGTTTTCGCTCGGTCGTCATCGGACTGCCCCCACTCACCATAGGCTTCCCTCCGGTGAACCTCCGCCTGAAATCTAGAACGCATTGATCTGCGGACCGCACAAGGCTGCGTTACGGGCAACCCCCCAATTTTACGAAAGAGCGTCTTGAGCACCATTTTGCATAATCAGTTTCTGTACGAGCCCGAAATCCTCATTCATGTTATTCTGGGCAGGTCGACGGGTGGCATGGCTTGAACCACTCGCAACCTACACCTAGGAACGCATCAAAATCACTCCATTTGATTTAACATCATGAGTATCCCCCCCCTCTTCAACGCAGCTTACTCTCGTTTCAACTTTCGCTTCATGGCAGCCGTGTCTTGCTGCATGCTGGCGGTGTGCAGCCCCAGTTTGCTGCCCGCACAAGTTGCTAAACACCCCAGCTTGAACGCCAAGCCAAATATTCTGTGGATCACCAGCGAAGACAACGGTGTTTCGTGGGTTAGCTGCTACGGCGGAACAAACGCAAAGACCCCGGCTATCGATCAACTGGCTAAAGAGGGGTTTCGCTATCTCAACTGTTTTGACAACGCCGCGGTTTGTGCGCCAACGCGATCTTGTTGGATCACGGGTATGTACGGCATCTCCAACGGAACTCAGCCTATGCGAAGCCGAAACATGATCCCGCATGACAAGATCAGCTATTACCCGGACCTGCTCAAACAGGCCGGTTATCACACCTCCAACCCAAGCAAGACAGACTACAACATCGGTGGTCGTGAAGACAAAGAGTGCTGGGACTACAAAGGCGGGAAAAAGATGTCCCAATACGGGTGGCGTTACCGTGCTGACGACCAACCTTTTTTTGCAGTGGTGAACATCGGTGACAGCCACGAGAGCCGCGCGCACGGCGCCGGCGGTAATCTTCGCAATGATCCAGCGAAAATGAAGCTGTTCTCGTATCATCCCGACTTACCTGCAATCCGCCGAAACTATGCCAAGTACGCGGACGCAGTCGAAAACATGGACAAAAAAGTTCAAGCAACCCTCGACGCATTAAAAAAAGACGGTCTGTATGACGACACCATCATTGTCTACAACTCCGACCACGGTGGAGTGATGGCACGCAGCAAGCGTTTCCTATATTCCAGCGGCGTACACTGCCCACTGATTGTAAGGATTCCCGAAAAGTACAAGCATCTTTATCCTGCCGATCAACCTGGTAACACGGTCTCGCGAATTGTCAGCTTTGTCGACATGCCCAAAACATGGTTAAGTCTTGCGGGGGCCGATATCCCAGACACCTACCAAGGAACTGTTTTTCTAGGGCCAGGCCAAGAAGCAGCACCGCGATACCATCTGGGTTTCCGGGAACGGGCTGATGAACGCCTGGATCATGTCCGCCTGATGCGAGACGCCCGCTTTGCATATCACAAAAACTACATGCCTTACGCACCTGCTGGCCAGCACCTTGCGTACCTGTGGAAAGCTCCCCTAACGCCCGCATGGGAAAAGCACCACAAGGAAGGAAAAACCAACGCAGTCACCGGCCGCTTTTTTGAGCCTCGAGTGTCGGAAGAGTTTTATGACAACGCGTCGGACTTCGACAATGTCAACAACCTCATCGACAACCCCAAGCATCAAGCCAAGATCAAAGAACTGAAAGCCGCTTTGCGTAGTCAACAGCTTGAACTACGTGACTCCGGTCTGTTACCAGAAAAGATGCGAGAACGCCGCGCTGCTGCCAACGACATTACCATTTACGAGATGGTTCGCGACGACGATCTTTACCCTCTCGAACAATATCTCGACGCTGCCGACACCGCCCTTGACCGTGACCCCAAGAACCTGAATAAGTTTGTGAAATGGCTGAACGATGACGACGAAGGTATGCGATGGTGGGGAGTCGTTGGTTTGCACCTGCTTGGTGATCAAGCCGAAGATGCCAAACCCAATCTTAATGAAGCGCTGACTGATGACACAGATGAAGTCAGAATCATGGCAGCATGGACCCTCGTTAATCTTGGTGATTCAAACACAGCTTTGGCCAATCTTGAATCAATGTTGTTCCGTGATCCAGCGGCAACCAACAACACAACCTTGCTGCATAATGTCTTGGACTGGATGGGCGAACCCGCTTTGCCACTGGTCAAGAAGTACATCGACCGCGGCGGAAATCGACAAGGAAAATACGGAATTGGAATTCTCGGGCGTATCGCTCAATTAAATGGCTGGTAATGCTTTCGTTCCCGTGCGATCAACAACCACGTGATTATCAAAGCTACATGGCAGACGCGAACTCCCAGTGCTTGCCCCATGCGTCGTCACTGAACGTTGATGAAGGAAGATCGTCGCTAGAAGAAGAGCCTTGTTAATAAACACGAGTGCACGCGTACGCCTCGGCACACCCCGAGCGTGGTCCTTGCGACCAAAACTGAAGGCCGAGTTTGCCCCGTCAACCGGCTGCAGAAGACGTCTCACCTGAACCGAGTTGAACAGGGGGGCCACACCTACACAATCACTCCGCTGATTCGGACAATCGAGCGGACACGTGCGAGCTCACCGCCTGCGGATCATCAACAAAAGTGCGGTGGGGTATGCGTGTAACGGCCCACCCCGCTCTTGCGAGCCTCAACTGTTCTTCCAATTGCACCCAAGGGTCAGCAGGGGTTGTGTTGTGGGCGTCGTACATCACCGCTAGCCGAGACTCGTCGCGTCCTGCGATCAACGGAACCCGCGTCCCTGTTGCATCGAAGTCCGGCCACACCTCCATGCCGTCTTTTTGCAACTGTTCCCCTAGCTGTCGCTCAAACGGTGTGCGTTTTCGAGCATCCTCATAGACGCTCCTCCCGGGATTGTTCGCGTACACGAGGAAATCCTTCAACAGCCCTTTGGGCAGGTCCTCCGCTACGACAGATGTTACAATGACCAAAAGCTTCTTCGCTCGGGTAATGGCAACGTTAAACAGATTCGGCGTTTCCAAGAACTGCAAAGATCCACGATGCGAATCCTTGTCGATGGAGGTTGTCATGATCACAACATCCTTCTCATCACCCTGAAGCGCGTGGGCTGTACCGACCGTCATGCCATGTCGCAAAATAACGTCTGACGAAAAAGTCTCTATCAACCGGCGTTGAATTTCATCAGCGTGTTCCCGGAAAGGGCTGACCACGCCAATCGACAACGGTTTCCCGCCTTGTTGTGACTCAACAATTTGCATCATTTGCTGCACAGTATCGTCCACCTCCGCAAGATTAACGCTGCTGTCCGGTTCTCGCCGTCCTTTGACTTCACGTAATTTGATGGACGACTCTGAGCTTCCCGGTCGCCCTGTCATGATTTTCAGATCACCATCGTAAAACTTCTGATTCGAAAAATTGATGATGTTGGGATGTGAACGAAAATGTTCATCGAGCAGATAAAAGTGCTGCTGCTCTACCGCATCTGCTGCAACATCAAACAGACTACGTCGGAAGTGGAAACGTCGCTGCTCAGCTTCATCCAGCCCATTCTTAACACAGTAAGCCTGCTCCCGTGTACGACTTAGAAAGCAGACATGACGTAGCTGATTTGGATCACCAACCACAACTGCCCGTTTACCCCGCATCAATGCCACCGCTGCCAATGCAAGATCACATTGCGAAGCCTCATCGATCACTACTACGTCAAACAACGCTGGACTTGTTGGCAGCACCTCGCACAGTGCACGATTCGTCGAAGCCCATCCGGGGAACGCATCCGTCAGCAGACGGTGATCAACTTCACGCTTCAATTCCGACTTGAGCTTGCGATCACGTCGACGTAGTAACTTGCTTAAATTCCGTAATGTGGTGCGATTCTGTTGGTTGTCGATCAGCTTCTTCAGCCGACGTTCACGCATCATTTTCAACAGATCCAAAGCACATTGGTGCCGCTGCTCTTTAAGTTCGAGCATCTGAGCCCAAACGAGATCAACCACAAAAGGGTGCTTGAGCCTTCTTTCAACGCTCTGCAGCTCCTGCTGCAAATTATAAAAGTCCAGCATCAAGCGAATATCACCATCCTCAACTCTTTCGTCCCCCGCAGGTAATCCCAATGTTTTGATTACGCGGGCACGGTCCCACCGGCTCCACCATCTTTTCAAAAGATTATTTTCTGGGCCATGATTACGCTGAGACCGCTCGAAGATCCGATTTGCCTTTTTGAGCATCTTGGTGGTTACTGTTCCCGACTCAAACGGCAACAACGGTACACTCCGCGTGCAATCTTCGTGCAGTTTGCTCCAGCGTTCTTCAGCACGAATAGATTTCTCAAATCCGTCTGCGACCTCTTGGCTCTGCCGAGTCAGCTCAAAGTGTGACTCAGCGCACTCCTGTATGGTGCCATTGCCTGAATAGCCAAGATTATTTTTGGGTCCAGTAAGTTTGGTGATTTTGGCCGCAAGTTCCCTTTGCGTTTTCCTGCCTCCTGAACGGGCAACGGACAACGGACCTGCGCGGTTCTCTACGTGTCTTGCAACCACCTCGACCGCCTTGTCCATCTGAGAGGCAAGCAATACCGTCTGCCCATTCAACATGGCATCGAGCATGATTGCAGCGATGGTGTAGGACTTGCCAGTCCCTGGAGGTCCTGTGACGACGGTCAACGGCGCCGATCGTGCACTCTCAACGATAGCAGCTTGCGCCGGAGTTAACGGTAAGGGCTGCACATCATCAGGATAAGTGCGTTCATGTGAATCGATTGTCCATGGTTCTGCTGTGTTCGGATCAAAAAGGCAACCAAAGGCCGTCTTGCTCAGATCCATGTCCTGCATCATTCGCAACTCATTCAACGCTGACATTGCGTGACCGGTCTTGTTCCCGAGCACAATCGCTGTCGCGGGCAGAATCCTGAAGAAATCATCTTTGGCGGCTTGAGGCAAATAAAAGTCAATCAGATCAGTCTCACAATCACGCTCGGTGTCCGTCGTACCCGAGCCACTTCCTTTCTTCCCGATCCGCTTGGATTGCTTTCGACGGGCGGCCGGCAGTTCATGCTTCAGCGGCAATTCCGGAGCGATCATTTGAAATTGCTCCCAAAATGTCTCGATTTCGTTTTCATCAATGGGGAAGTCGGGAACCCTTTCAGAGAGGTCAGCTAAACGATCCTGCAAGTCATCATCTTCTCCCTGAAAAATATCAGCCAACAAGCTGTGGTTTACGCTGAACTCTGATTCGCTTACCCGCACTTCAATTCCACCCCCCTCCGCCTCGGTGATTTCGAGTGGAACCTCAATAATCGGCGCACACAATTGCTTGTACTTCCCCGCTTCCTGCGCTGGCAGCCGTCCCACCAGAAATAATGCCCCCAACGTGAGTGACAAATCACTGCTCATCAACGCCGCTCGTTTTCCAAACTCAACGGCTTCGTCATCGTTGAGTGACAAATGCCCGTCAACGTTCAGATCCTGCTGCTCGCTGCCACTCAATGGCAAAATTGCTACATCTTTTTGCCCAAATACGTTGACCGACCCGGCCCAATCAGTCTGTGCAGCTAGACAATCATGAAAATAACCCGCCAACCGGTGGTTTAGCGAAGACGCTTGTTTGGCCATGCTGCTCAGGCTCCACTGTAGATATGTTTCTGACGGTCGGAGAAAAAGTATACCACGCAGAACTCCACCACCATGCAATCGTGGACTGCGAGACAAAGCACAACATCCCTTATGAGATCACGCCCATGGTTTCTGACGGATATATGAATATCCAGAACTGAGTCAAATCACTTCAAGCCACACAGTCGGGCCTCCCTCAAGACCACCCCATTGTGGTGTGTTCATTCATGACAGCCTGCCAAGCAATTTTCTCACCAAACTCCCACCTCTCCGGAACCTCTTTTCGGTTAGAATGAGGGAGTGCTGTCGCACCATGGGGCACGACGAACCATGGATGCAACATTCATCACTTTAGAAACTCCCCTTTCCAAACAACCAGTCGCAGCAACTACATCATGAGAATTTCCCCAGCTTTGGCTATCATCCTCTGCTCTTCATTTCTACCGATAGTCCATGCAGAGGAGCTACAGAGCCTGTTCAATGGCAAGAACCTTGACGGTTGGGCAGGGCAACCAGGTTTCTGGAGCGTCCAAGATGGCTCAATCGTCGGAGAAACCACTAAAGACAAACCTGCGAAACCCAACACTTTTCTAGTTTGGCAGGGTGGAGACGTCTCGGACTTTGAACTGACCTGCAAAGTGCGTTTTCGAGGCAATAATTCAGGAGTTCAGTATCGCAGCGAACTGACGGACGCCGAAAAATTTGCGTTAAAGGGATACCAAGCTGACCTTCACCCCAAGCCTGAATTCTTCGGCATGATGTACGGTGAAAAAACCGGTCGCGGCATTATCGCTCAACGGTTCCAGCGTGCCGTTGCAGGGCCTAAAGGCAAAGCCAAAGTCACCGCCACCATTGGTGATGCTGACCAAGAACTAGTTGACTGGGAATGGAACACCCTGCGGATTGTTGCAGTTGGAAATCAGCTCATCCATCAAGTCAATGGCATCAACACGATGGAACTCACTGATAATCACCCTGAAGCATTTTCATCAGGAGTCCTTGGACTTCAACTGCACCAAGGTGCCCCCATGCGAGTTGAGTTTAAAGACATTCAGTATCGCCCCCTGAAAGGGAAAGAAGCCAAAACGCTCCTCAATGCTGCAAAAGAGAAGCCAGCAAAAAAGTGAGCCACCCCACGGCTACCAGCACTACGAACATCCGGTCGATTTGGGCGGAATCCGACGGTTAAATCGTGCGGAGCGTGGCCCGAGTTGACTGGCCCACTCAACGCTCCGGATATTTGTTCTCACCGCTGCCAGCTCCAATTTTCCACGATCATGAACGTTCGAATCGAGGGTTAGCTACGTGAACCGTTTACCAGCAATTTTCCTAGGTTTGGCATCCATGATGATGCTGCACCCCGCTGCGCACTCGCTCGTTGATGCGCAGGACCGTGACGACGAGGCACGCTCAAAACCTGCTCGTCCCGCCCCAAAATACTCACCCAGCGTACCGCCACCCACTCTTTCCGAAGTTGCATACGGAGATCACCAGCGACATGTGCTTGATTTCTGGAAAGCTTCTTCCGAGGGACCAGCGCCTGTTGCGTTTGTCATTCATGGTGGTGCTTGGAAGGGAGGTTCCAAGGAATGGGTGAACCGCTTTGTTGATGTAAACCAACTGCTCAACGCGGGAGTGTCAGTAGTCGCCATCAACTATCGATACGTCACTCAGGCTGATCCAGACGCGACCACACCTCCCGTACACGCCCCTCTACACGACGCCGCAAGAGCGTTGCAGTTCGTCCGATCAAAAGCCGGGGAATGGAATTTAGACAGCGACAAGATTGGAGCGACTGGAGGATCAGCGGGGGCCTGCTCCAGTTTGTGGCTTTCATTTCACGACGAAATGCGAGACCTAGGTAGTCCCGACACCCTATCCCGTGAATCGACTCGGCTTCAATGTGCCGCCGTCCGGGGCGCTCAGACTACCCTCGACCCAAAACAGATGCGTGAATGGACGCCCAATAGCAACTACGGAGGACATGCGTTCGGAATCAAAGGCAAAGGGTTCGAAGCGTTTTACAATTCAAGAACTAAAATCCTCGGCTGGATCAATGAGTATTCCCCCTACGCCCTCGTCAGCAAAGACGATCCGCCGGTCGCCCTGTACTACACTGCAAAACCAGCGCTAGGCAAGCCTCAAAAAGACCCGACTCACACTTCCAATTTTGGCGTAAAACTACAGGAGCATTGCCAAGCATTAGGAACAGAATGCCATTTGGTTCATCCCGGAGTCGCCACGCCTGAGTACGCCACCCCGACGGATTTCCTGATCCGAAAATTAACAGGCAAGACACCCTAATTGATGTCACCACCGCTTAAACTCATCCGTCCTCGACTAGAGGGATCATTGCTGCTTTCACCAAGCAGTCTTTCTATTGAAAAGTAGCGACACGTCAGTTGCGTTTCAAATTTTCCCTGCCCGTCTCAGCAACGGTTTTGAAGGCATTCAGACCTGTCTGTAGTCACCTTCCACAACGGCCAATTGCTCAACCCTGCCGCCGCTGCGATTTCTCAACATTTATTCCATTCTGATTTGACGACGTTGCTCTCGCCTCATCAATGGATCGATGGTCACCTACATTTCAAGATCAACAGCAAACCATTTCAGAGGAACAAGAAACAGTGAGCACACATTATCACTTAGTTTGTGTTCTCTTGGCCTTCCATGTCACGGCATCACGCATTCACGCCGAAGATTCGCGGCCCAATATCGTGGTGATACTTGCTGATGACCTCGGTTACAGTGACCTTGGCTGCTTTGGTGGCGAGATCGAAACACCTGCGTTGGATTCGCTAGCCAGTAATGGCGTGCGGCTGACCCACTTTTACACCACAGGCAGATGCTGTCCGTCGCGTGCTTCACTTTTGACCGGCCTCTATCCACATCGTGTGGGCTTGGGACACATGGCTGGTAACGACCTCGGACAATCTGGGTACCGAGGACGTGTTGCCGACGATACCCTCACTCTTGCTCAAACGTTAACAGAGAGTGGATACCGAACATTCATGGCTGGAAAATGGCATCTAGGCACAGATGACCCGACGGCACATGGCTTTGAGCAATTTTACGGGACCCTCGTCAGTGCGAAGCGTTTTTTTGATCCCGGCCATCTCATCCGACTGCCTAAGGACGAACCAGCCCGCGTCTATAACAAAGATACTTATTACGCAACGGACGCTGTCACCGACCACGCTCTCGATTTCCTCGATGCAGCGCGTACCACACCGGAGAAACCGTTTTTTCTCTATCTCGCCTACAACGCTCCTCATTTTCCCCTCCAAGCACCTGCGGAATTGATCCGCAAGTACGAAACGCGATATTCAAACGGATGGGATCAACTGCGAATCGAGCGTCTTGCCCGCATGAAAAAATTGGGAATCATCCCAACAAGCACGAAACTAAGTGCACGTTCGACATGGAAAAACTATGGTGAAACAAAGCAAGGAACGAACCCGGCATGGTCAACCCTCACTGAAACACGCCAGAAAGACCTCGCCCAACGAATGGCAATCTATGCAGCCATGGTCGACCGCATGGACCAACAGATTGGCCGACTCATCAGCTCATTGAAGGAACACAGTGAGTTCGCCAATACACTAATCGTCTTCACCTCTGACAATGGCGCATGCTTCGAATGGGACCCATTCGGCTTCGATGTCAAATCAAGTAATCAAAACATTTTGCATGAAGGCGAAGCCCTCAAGCAGATGGGAGGCAGCAGCACGTTCCACAGCCTTGGATCTGGCTGGGCAAACGCCTGCAATACTCCTTGGCGGCTCTACAAGCATTACAACCATGAAGGTGGTATCGCATCGCCTGCAATCGTTCACTGGCCAAACCAAACGAACCTTAAACCCGGGACGATGCAAACCAAACCGTGTCACCTGATTGATATCTACCCCACTCTGCTCGCAGTGACGAAGTCACCCTACCAAGGCCCTACACAACTCCCTGGCAGGAACTTGCTCACGAGCCGTGACGCTGCCCGCCCTGAGCGAGCATTGTTCTTTGAACATCAAGGAAATCGTGCCATCCGCCAAGG
>CAXGRW010000093.1:0-11891 GCA_964012125.1 uncultured Rhodopirellula sp. | reverse complement strand
GTCATGCGCACTCATGCGATGCAAATCGCACACAGAACTTTGGCCCGTTAATGGAATACAGGTCGTGAAAAACGACAAAGCAAAAAATCATTTCACATTGCCTCGCTTCATGTTTCAGCAACAAAGCAATCCAACAAGAATCCCACCGCAGGTCAGTCAGTCCGAAGATAACGGGCAAGCCGTGAAAGCGGGGAATGAGACGCAAGCCACGCTTAACACAGCACAGTGCACGCCCAAAACGGTTCTCGGCGACAGCTGTGAATCACAGCGTCACAACACGAACAACCTGAATCAGTCAACCTCGTTGGCGTTGCGTTTACTCGCCTTCAGACTCGCAAGATATGCCACGAGGTCCCGCAATTCGCGTTTGGACATCAGCTTTGTCAGATCTGCTGGCATGGAAGAAATCCCCTTGCGTCTGGCTACGATCTCATCAAGCAAGATACGAACTTGCCCGCCATCATTTTGAATCAGCTCAACGAACTCCTCGTTCTCTGACTTTACAATGCCAGTGAAAACCTGGCCCAGATCGTTGGCGATGACGGCGGTTTCGAAGTTTTTGGCAATTTGGACGTCTGGCAAACAGATAGACTCCAACAAGTACCTTCGATCTTTTTGACCTCCGATGCGAGTGAGTTCAGGTCCCACTGCACCTCCCGCCCGATCAATCTTATGGCATCGCAAACATGACAGTTTTGTGTTCTCGAAGAAACTGGTTCGACCTTTTTTCGAATCACCTCCCTCCAATGCCACCAACCATGGTGCCAATGGATCCTGTTCCGCAGTGACTTTGGCGTATTCCGCCAACGCAGCCTGCAAGTCGGGACTTATCTTTTCATCTGCAGCCTCAACCACGTTCAGTTGAACATCCGGTGAAAGAGTGCCGGCCAAATAAGATCTGATACCGGCTTCGATCGTCGCCACAGCATCGGGCTCATTGAATGAGGCCAAAATATCCCAAGCCAATTGCTTTACTTTCAGATTCCTGCTCTCGGTAGCCTCGATGAAACGCGGCAGTGAAGCTGCTGAATCGTGTTGTGCCAGCACCTTCAACGCTTGAGGCAATAACTCAGTAACGGGCTTCAATTTAACCTGCTTTGCCAAGGCCACAGCACTCTTTGGATTCAAGCGATTCAGGGCAGCCAAGGACACCGCACGTGTTGCCGGCGAAAGACTTGCATTGGTAATCCGATCCACCAAGACCGGCGCAATTTCCGAAATCCCTAATTTCGAAGCAACCTCAATCGCTGCTTCACGAACTGACTCGGGTGCTGTGATCAGAGAATCGACATACGGTTCGAGGGCTTTCTTTGCGATCAATACCTCACGCTCCGCCAGAGGTCGATGGGCATTCAGAACACGATCGCGTGGGTCAGGTTGTGCCCATTTCCCCAGCATCTCCAAGGCTTCAATCCGCATTTCTGGGACCGCTGATTCCCGGCTCGCAAAAGCTGCCAATTTCGCCGCAGAATCGGCTGTCCCGAGTCGGTAGTTGGCATTCAATACGCGACGCAACAACTCCTTTGAGCCATCGGAAGTGCCCACCATATCTGCCAACGCATTCAGAGCCGATGGGATCGGTTCATCGTGAATAGCCCTCGCGGCCTCCATCACTACCAAGTCACTCTCATCATCGAGAAACAACGAAGTTTCCTTCATTTTCAGCCGCCTCAATGCCACTACAGCTGCACGGCGGACTGATTCGCTGGGGTGCTTACGCAGGGTCGCGGTTTTCGTTGGATCGCGCAGGCTCACCAAATACATCACCCCAGCATGCCGCAGGGCAGCATCCTTGTTCTCCGCAGACACCAACCGTCCCACGACCTCGGGAAATGCATCAACGTCTCTTAACTGTGCGAGAGCCAAGATGGAAAAATATTGAACACGTAGTGAGGGGTCACTCAATAGCTCACGCAGACGTGGGACTGCTTCAGAATCCAGACGTTCCCCTGCAACCTTGGCTGCAGCGGCTCGCAAAACATCATCTTTGTCCTGCAGTAGCGAACGTAAATTTTGCAACGATACTTCACGGACTTCCGGATCCTTCCTAAGAATCTGGTCAGTACCCCACAGAGCGTGCAAACGCCCCACCGAATCAAATTCCACATTGATCGCCAACGCCGATAACGTATCCAATTCGTGACGTCGAGCCAGTTCCCACTGGGCCTCGAAACGGATACGGCGATCAGGATGGGCAAGATAATCAGTGAGTGCTTCAATCGTATGTCTGGACCAGTCGGATCGGAGCAACTGCTGCACTTCTTTGACGATCGGAGTTTCGCGATGACTGGGATCCGTCACACGGTACATTCTTCCCTTGCCCAACCCATCCCAGCCGTCAACCCAATCGCTGACGTAAAGAGCTCCATCGGGCCCAAACGCAAGATCGGTCGCCAACACTGACCAGATAGGATCACTATCGCTCGCAAGGCGATAACAGGCACCTTTCGGGGCCAGTGTAAAGCTACGAATTCCACTGTTCGCAGGACCTCCGCGAAAATCACAAATGAGAAAATTATCTTTCAGTGCATCACCGAAACCAGTACCAGGATAAAACGCGAAACCACTTGGCCCATCAGTCAAATTCACAATGGGAGGAACAATATACGCTGGTTGTTCCTCATGAAGCGGTTCCCAAATCCGGTCCCGATTGAAAGGGCCTCGATCAGGCAAGTACTGATAATGCATGCGCCAACCCGAATCGCCACCTTCGAGAATATGCACCACTCTCGCCTGATCTCCACTATCACTGTTGTTGTCAACCGAAAACAAATCCCCAACATCGTTAAATGCAAGTTCCTGGGGATTCCGGAGACCGGTGGCAAATACCTCAAGCCCGGATCCGTCCAACTCACAACGAAACACAGCTCCTGATTCAGGATCCGCCAAGACCCGCCCATCATCGGTGGTGACGTGATATCCACGATCACCGATGCTGAAATACAAACGACCATCAGGTCCTAAAACGAGACCATGCATATCATGACCGCGGAATGCGACACGTACTCCGTAGCCGTCTGACAAAACGACTCTCTCGTCCGCAACTCCATTGTCATCCTGATCGACCAGTTTCCAAAGCTTCGGGATACAGGTGTAGTAGATATCAGACCCTCGAACCAGGATTCCCGCACCAGTTCCCTCTTCGAGCCGATTGAATCCGTTAGCCAAGACATAACTGCTATCAGCTTTTCCATCACCATCTGAATCCTCGAGGCGACGTATTCGATCGTCATGTTGTGCGTAGGTGACGGCCGCGTCGCCCAGCAATCGTTTGTGATAGTCGATACGATCTTGCACAGTTTGTGCAGCCAAGTCGGCTTTCACCCATTCGTCGTCGTGAGCGCGATTGTCTGTCACTCCCCGATTCTGGCGGAATGTCTCACAAACATAGACGCGACCTCGGTTGTCGATATCAAACGCAACGACATTGGCAAGATCAGGCTCAGCCGCATACAACTGAATTTCCCAATCTGTCGGGATTCGAATCCCTGCCATTGACTCAACACCTTCCGAGGAAGCCTCCGCAACATCTGGCTCAAGAGGCTCAGGCTGTCTGGAGTCTTCAGCTTGAGCCGCCATCCAACCGCAAAGCATTACCGCACACACACCCGCTAAAACAAATTTCGATTTCATGTCCCGCAAAAGATTTCCTCTTATTTTCATCTGTTATTCGAGTGGTATTCCAAGTTGCGCGTCGTGATTTGTACGGTACCGGCAGCCCATTTGGTTCAAGAACCCAAGGGTAGGCAGTCGACCAAAACCAACCAACACCAGCCTTGCATACCGGTAACGGGCACGCCAAGGCAGGAACTTAGCCACCTATCGCCTTGGTAGGGCTATTGGTGAGTGGGCATAACCGAACGGTTTGACCAAAAATCGACTAAGATTAAGGTGCGAGGCACCCCCAGAATAAACTGCGGGCGGCCTTGATGGCAATGATAAATCTGACTCGCAACCGGGCTCACTCGAACCTGTTTTCGTCTCTGAAACTTCCCCATCCCTTGATACTTCGTTCATAACCACAGGCAACAATTTCACTGATGGACAATTCGCCGCAATCAGGACCGGACGAAGACAAGCCAACCTCGTCTCTGACAAATCCGATCCAGGAACCAGATCCTGCCGGCAACGAGGAGATTCTGGTTAATGAGAACGTCAATGATGAAGCTCCTGTCATGGCTCGGGTTGTCGATGAGACACCCGACCGAGTTGGATCACCATTCGCGGCCGCCCCGAGCGGGAAAAAAAGACAACAGTTCCCCCCGGTTGCTTTGCACGACTTGGGGCCTCTTCAGTACACAGCCATCGGTGGGGTGGTCGCGGCTACGATGCTGCTAGGATTCGCAATCGTTGCCTTGGCATGGTTTCCGGCCGGTGGTTGCATCATTACGGCACTTGGATGCGGCACTGCAACCCTCGGACTTCATTCCAAATTCAAACGCATCACCACAGGCATGTTAGTAACACACGCTTGTCTATTTGTTGCGTGCTTCATTATCACCACAAGTAAATGATCTCAGACTTCCCCCAATCAAAAATCGTCTTGATCATCGCCTCCTCAGTGTGGTTGATGTTCTCATCCGCTCCCAGCACTGTCCTGTCTGATGCACCTGGACAAAATGAAGCAGCGCAGCAGGCCACGTCACAGAGCAAATCACAGAACGATGTTTTGAGAGTTCTCAGCTACAACATTCACCACGCTGCAGGAACAGACGGAAAACTGGACCTCAGTCGTATCGCGAAAGTGATCCAATCGGTGAATCCTGATGTCGTATCCCTTCAGGAAGTTGATCAGCGTGCTCGTCGAAGTGGCTCCGAGGACCAGCCCTCTGAGCTTGGCAAACTGACTGGCATGAAAGTTCTTTTTGCTGAGAACATCCCTCTGCAAGGTGGATCTTATGGCAATGTGATCCTGAGCAGACTTGAGATCGAATCAAATAACCACTCCTTACTTCCCAACCACAACAAGGGTGAACAGCGAGGTCTGCTTAGCTCAACATTACTTTGGCAAAACGCGGGTAAACAAACAAAGAAAATCAACTTCAGTGCCACTCATTTTGACCATCGCCCTAATGACTCCGAGCGTGTCGCCTCGGCTCGCCAAGTCAATGAACTAGCAATTGCAGACCTAAACACACCCAGTCTCATCGCGGGCGACTTCAATGATGTCCGTGGCAGCAAGACATTGGAAACTCTACAAGAAAAGTGGAGCATTGCGGGTCCAGATCTACCCACCGTTCCGGTGGCAGAACCGACACGACAAATCGACTTTATTCTCTACAGGCCACGAAACCGGTGGACCGTACTCAAGACGGAAGTTCTCAAAGAATCAGTTGCCTCGGACCACCGAGCAATTCTTTCTGTGTTACGACTCAATGCGCCGCCCAACACCGCAATCAAGGATCCGGCAAGAAAAACAGAAACAAACAGCACACAGAAGCAGGAGAGCAATGGCCTAATAGAAAACGGCCAAGATCAAGAGCGTGACGCACTGCTCTGGTCGCCCAATGCTGACGGCCAAGCACGTATCGCAACGACAGTAACCCAATGGGTAGCACGAAAAGAATCGATTCTCAGTGCGATGCAATCTGTGATGGGGCAGTTGCCCGAATTCGGATCATTAAATCCTCCTGAAATGGAATTGATCGCCGAGGTTGACTGTGGAAATTATGTGCGACGCAGGATTGTGTATCAGTCGCAACGAGGTAACAAAGTGCCTGCATTCCTGTGTGTTCCAAAAGCGGCACTAAAAAAAGATGCCCAGCCTTTGCCGGCAGTGCTTTGCCTTCACCCGACGGACAATACCGTTGGCAATGGGGTGGTCGTTGGCCTTGGCGGAAAACCAAATCGACAGTATGCGAGTGAACTGGCGTCCCGCGGCTACGTCACTCTAGCCCCTGCATATCCGCTACTGGCGGACTATCAACCTGATGTAAAAGGACTGGGTTGGAAAAGCGGAACTCTGCTTGCCGTGTGGGACAACATCCGTGGAATCGATCTCCTCTGCTCACTACCGTTTGTCAGACAGGATGCGATCGGCGCGATCGGACATTCCTTAGGTGGGCACAATGCAATCTACACTGCTGCTTTCGATGCTCGGATCGCGGCCGTGGTTTCCAGTTGCGGTTTTGATTCATATCAGGATTACTACGGTGGTGACCAATCGAAATGGCTACCGGGCAAAGGATGGACACAACTACGTTACATGCCGAAGCTCGCTAATTACCGACAGAGGTTGAACGAAATCCCATTCGACTTTGACGAAATTCTGGCCACGATCGCACCAAGACCAGTTCTTGTAGTCGCTCCATTACATGACTCAAATTTCCAAGCTGGCAGTGTACGGCGTTTAATTAAAAATGCGGGTGCAGTTTATGCTCTACATGAAGCAGAGAACGGCTTGACCCTCCTACAACCTGACTGCGCGCACGACTTTCCAACTCCAATGAGGGACAAAGCCTATCAGCTATTTGATCAAGCATTGAAACGACGCTGATGGGTGTGGCACTTAACAGAAACTGAATTTCAACAAACGGAAATTACATTTCCATCGTCGTTGCGGCAGACTTAGTTTGAAAACTAAACCTTGTCGAAAATTCGCGATTTACTTGCCGTTACCAAATTGGGACTCGCAATCAACAACTCGAACAGTGAGAATATGCGGGTCGGACTTCCTCAATATTTAATTCACAACCTAGAGAAAATAAACTCCATGACTGTTTTCAATCGTCGTAATTTCATGGCAGGCACACTTGCAACCGGCCTCACAAGCAGCATCGCAGCAAAGAGATTGCGAGCTGCAAACGCTAACGACGAAGTAAATCTGGGCTTTATCAGTTGCGGGGGTCGCGCTAGTCAACTGATGGGACAATTCAGCAAAGTCGATGGCATCAACATTGCTGGATTATGTGACGTGGACGAAAAACGGCTTGGATTGGCCCAACAGAAATATCCCAAGGCGCAAGGCTGGACAGACCTTCGTGACTTGATCGCATCAGATTCAATCGATGTGGTTGTCGTAGCCACCTGCAACCACTGGCACTGCCTTGCTGCGATATGGGCAATGCAAGCTGGAAAAGACGTTTATGTGGAAAAGCCGTTGTCACATAGTCAGTGGGAAGGACGGCAAACGGTGGCTGCTGCACGCAAATACAATCGCATCTGCCAAATTGGTACTCAACAGCGATCTGATCCCATGCAGGCAGAGATCAAGAAATTCTTACATGAAAAAAAGTCGCTAGGGGAAATAAACGCCACACGTGTCAATCGCTACGGAGTTCGCCCTTCGATTGGAAAACGTGATAAGCCGCTCGCCGTGGACAAGAATGTGGCTTACGACCTATGGCTCGGCCCCGCCCAAGATGAACCAATCTTCCGCGAAAAACTGCACTACGACTGGCACTGGGATTGGAACACCGGTTCAGGTGAGATGGGTAATTGGGGCGTGCACGTCCTAGATGATGTCCGCAACAATGTCTTCCAAGACTCGGTTGCACTGCCAAAGCGTATTATGGGGGGGGGTGGTCGCGTCGCACTCAACGACGCAGGGCAAACACCAAATGTACATTTTGCTTTCTTTGACACAGGCTCCATACCGGTTGTCATCGGACTCTCCAATTTGCCAGCGAAGCGTGGAGGAAAAAAGAGTCCGTCACATCCGGGACCAAGCAGTGGTTACGTCGTTTATTGCGAAGGTGGACGCTACGAAGGCCAGCGGGGACGCGGGGCTGCATATGACTCGGACGGGAAAAAGATCAAGGAGTTCAAAGGTGGAGGAAATGTTCTGCATCAAGCAAACTTCATCGATGCAGTACTCAAGAGAGATTCTTCAATCTTGAATGCTGAAATTGCAGTTGGAAATGACAGCACAGGATGGTGCAATCTGGCAAACGTTGCTTTCCGCACTGGAAAAAATCTGGGCAGAGAGGCCACCAACGAAATCGAGTTGGAACAATGGACCACTTTGATGGGTGAAATGGATGAACACCTCGAATCCCATCACCTGTCTCGTGTGAGCGAAGAGATACGTGTCAGTCCAATGCTGGAACTGGATGCGAAGACCGAACAATTCGTGGGATCTGGCTCGAAAGATGCAAACCAGTATCTCAATCGAGAATATCGAAAAGGCTATGAAGTGCCTGAGCTTGCCTGAATTCCCAGTAGCAGGATTCGCTAGGACAAAGTGGTAACCAACTGACGCCACTGCCCTCGGCTACGAAGCGAATGTTGCTGGCAGGCGATATGATCTATGATTCGAACTTTTTGCGAGGGCCAGCAACATAAAGAGCTTCACCCGTAAAACGCGTCTGAAATTCTTCGTCACTCCAAGTTGTCTTGCCCACGGCTGGGTCACCAATCACCCAGTCGCCGATTTCGTTACGTCCAAACACAACCACTGCGTGCCGATCCCCGCGAGATGTAAAAAATCGGCTTGGAAACGCGTCGCTTGATTCGCCGAAACGAACAATTGCCAAATTGGGAAGCTGTCCGGCAGGCAACCAGACATCTGTATTCGAAGACGCCACACAGATTTTGTGGAGAGCAGAATTCGAATACATTCTGACTCCCCGATACAACCCCAAAGACTCTGTACCGTGATCACTCGTTGAACACACGCGAACAAGATCTCGTTCTTCAGCAACGATACCAGCACCCCGTAATAAAGTGACAGCCGCTGCCGGGGCGCAGGTTGAGGTATGACTCTGAAGACAAATTCCATCATCCCACTGAGTTTCTTCACTCAACTGGACCGGCAAAAAGGCGGGGCGGAGCAATGGTAGTACGGTGTAGCCTAGAGCAATTCCCACCAGACTGATCGCGGCTATGGACCGCGAGTAGGATCGCAAACCTGAACTGCAGGCTGCCAAACCTGCAGTAAAACAAAGACAAGGAGCTACAAGAGTGGACCAGAGCAGAACATCAGGAAGCGGCAGCAAATCAATCCAGTGAATCCCACCCGTGAGAATCCATGACAAAGCCATAGCGAAACACAGAGCACAGGTAAGAAAGAACGGACTGGATGTTGTCCGCGTTGACCGCAACCCCCAGCCCATGGCGTAAGCAAGCACCGACAATGCTATCGTGCAGACAAGACCGGAAATCAAATACGCAGCCACCGTAGCACCTCTTTCGAAAACATATAAATGTTAAGAAAAGATTAGCAAAAAGTTGAAATATCAACAATATTTGGTTTATCGGTTGCTTGCAGTATTCCAATATCTTCATATTCCGAAAAATTTAGCACTTCGGGATACCCCACATTCTGGAAGCGTATGTGAACCTCGGTGCCAGAATAAATGCGTACCGCTGTTTCAAGTGCTACAAACCACTAAATCCCTGCATTCGCTAGCAGATTCTACATCGAAGAGATCACTCTGCTGAAAAGCGATGTACGGTAACTTCATGCAGTCGCTCACCAGGCTTCAACAAGGTTGTTGGAAACGAAGCTCGGTTGGGTGCGTTAGGGTAATGTTGCGTTTCAAGACAGAATGCTTCATGACCTCCATAACCATTGGACCTTTCGTTCCCGGGCAGATGATTGGCGGTATATAACTGCATCCCCGGTTGCGTGGTTTCAATTTCGATCACGCGCCCCGATTTTGGATCGACCACTCGGGCAGCATGCCGCAACTCACCAAACGTACCCTTAACGACGTAACAATGATCGTACCCCTTGGTCGATGGTAACTGGTCAACACGATCACCCAGCGGGGTAGCTGTTCGAAAGTCAAGCACGGTATCTGCGACTGAATTCAGTTTACCAGTGGGAATCAAATCTTCATCTACATCGAGATAATGATCCGCCTCGATGGTCGCAATGTGATCCATGGCCGAGCCACTTCCTGCACCACCAAGATTCCAGTAACTGTGATTCGTCAAATTGACGTGGGTAGGTGCATCTGTCGTTGCAGTAAACGCTATCCGAAGCTCATTTCTGTCATTCCAAGAATACTCGACAGTAGCTTGGACTGTTCCGGGATATCCTTCCTGCCCGTCAGGACTCGTAAGCTGGAATCGCACACCAATGGCATCATTTTCATGAAATGATTCGCCGCTCCAATTCTGGTATGTAAAATTCGTTTTTCCACCATGGATATGGTGCTTACCCGCATTGGTTGTGACCTGATAGTCTCGACCATCAATTGAGAATTTCCCCTCACCGATCCGATTGCAAAATCGACCAACAGTGCTTCCAAAATAGGGATGTCCATCAAGGTAGGGAGCCAGTGAGTCAAACGCCAGATTGACATTTTCCCGATTTCCATTTCGATCAGGAACGTTGACGTCGAGTAGCGTGGCTCCCCAAGTCATAACGGAAACACTGTTACCATCGGAATTAGTCAAAGTGAACCGAGTGACTTCTTGACCGTCCTTAGTAACGCCAAATACGTTGGATTGGATGTTCATGGTGGGATTGGCAGCAAGCGAGTTGGCAAAACAGGTAATAATCGCGATAATGGGTGTCGCGGTAAGGAAAGAACGGAGCATCATGACGTTTTTCGAAGCGTTCGTGTACCAGACATGTGATGGCGTTACGTTAACCGACATCGCTGGCAAATTCACCTGATGCAGTCCATTGTTTTTTTGAAAAGTGCGTGCCATTTCTGTGTCTACATTACCCGCCCTCTCACCACTCAGTATCGGGAATGTCAATATTGGCTTTCCAATCGTGCAAGCTGCCTTATCAGGCTACAGCGATCTGCCGATGCGCGTCATTGCACGCCAGCACGGCGCCAGTTACGCGATTTGTGAGGTGATGCTGGATCAGTTCCTGCTAGCCTTGAGCAAACGGCAGAAAACAAAGCACTTTCTCGATATCCATGCCACTGAGCATCCAGTGGGTGGACAGTTGATGGGCGCTGAGCCTGAGCAATTTTCGCTGGGCGCACTTAAGTTGGTCGAAGCGGGGTTCGACATCATCGATGTTAACTTCGGCTGTCCGGTCAAAAAGGTCCTGGGGCGATGCCGGGGAGGGTTTCATCTCTCACAACCCGAAGTTGCGATTGATATTCTTCGGCGAACCCGTGATATCGTGCCACCCGAGATTCCCGTGACGGTAAAGATGCGACGTGGCATCGATGATTCAGTGGAATCCCGTGACAAGTTTTTCCAAATTCTGGATGGTGCCATCGACGCTGGACTGGCTGCAGCCACAGTCCACGGTCGTACCGTTCAACAACGTTATGTCGGTCCGAGTCGCTGGTCTTTCCTGTCAGAAGTCAAACAACACGCGGGTACAAGATTGCGTATCCTCGGCAGCGGTGATTTATTCACAGCAGAAGACTGTCTTCGTATGATTCACGAAACCGGGATCGATGGTGTTACAGTCGCGCGTGGCGCCATCGGGAACCCGTGGATTTTCCAACAGGCAAAAGCTCTCGCTGAAGGTCTTCCCAAACCGTTGCCGCCAGACCTGCATGAACAAGCCGCCGTCATGAGAGCTCATTTTCAATTGTGCATGCAAACCTACAATGAACAGCGAGCACCGTTATTGATGAGAAAATTCTGCATCAAGTATTCCCAGAGCCACCCGCAGCATGAAGAAGTTCGACTCGACATGACTCGCATTCGAACCGCAGAAGAATTCGAACAGATGCTCAACAAGCATTATTCGATCAACAGCAGCGGACGCTACATTCCGCGCGAAGCACATGGCTCGCAGGAAGAGTGCTGACGCTCTTGAGCCTACTCGTCTTCATCTTTTTTATACTGATCCAACCGGCGATACAAAGTGCGTGCGCCAATTTGCAGTATTTTCGCCGCTTCATCCCGATTGTCATTTGTAAGCCTGAGTGTTTCCTCAATCGCCCAGCGTTCAATGACACCCAACGGCTTTCCAATCAGATCTGAATCACCTTGAATTGGCAGTTGCAGATCATCTCCATCTTCCA
>CAXGRW010000092.1:0-11908 GCA_964012125.1 uncultured Rhodopirellula sp. | reverse complement strand
AAGACGCCAATGACAACGCTTTTGGTTTCAAACAAAGCAGTAAGCTGCATTGTCAACTCGTCCGAACGGGACATACCCCTGACATTGAGTTCGAACAGCACCCTCAATGATCAGGTGGCCGGATTGGTGAGGGGGCATTTGAAATTCGTTGGCATTGATTTGCCCCACGAAGGAATGGAGGCAGAAACCGCAGAGATAACTGGATGAAATCACAAGTTGCAGATACTGAGAAAATCAGCCTTCGTCATTCTCTTGACCGTTCTGCATCGCCATGATAGCCATGGCAGTGCCTGCATGCGTAAGAAAGTGGCGACTATCTCGGCTCACTGACCGTGTGTACCAACGCCCACTTTGTCTCTGATTCTTTTTGAGCCAGGACCGTCCATTTTGGATCACCTCGCTATCCCGTTTCACTCCTGCCTTTGTCAGCATGAAGACGACAAATCCTGTTCCATAGCCATCGCTGGTCGCAAGATCAGGAACGCCACCGTCCTCTCTATCCCACTTTCCGAGAGACGGTGTGTTCCAACCACCATCGGGTCTCTGCAGTGCGATCAATTCCGCAACGGTTGAATCGATTTCTTTTTGAGTCATCCAACCTGGCTTGAGTGACTGGGCCCACAACAAAATTGCACGATGATGCAAACGCAGTTCCTGTTTTCTAATTTGACTCAGATAGGTCTCCAATCTGGTAATACCACTCTGAACGTGCTTCTGTCGCAGATAGGTTCGAGGAGCAGCACTGACCGCAACTGCAGCAACAACCGCACCATACTGATCATCAGATTCCATAGGTGGCCAGTCACATTTCAACCAATCAAATCCTCCGTTGGATTGCTGCACCTGCCACATTTTATCCAAAGCAACCTTGGCACTTTGACTCAAAGGTTTGCCAAGATTCCGGTCAACCACAGTCAGGGTCATTGCCGCCATCACCACCTCGGAATCCCATCTCGGACCTTTTTCTGGCCAGCGTATCTGAACGAGATTATCCAGTTCGTTCCGAACCTCCTGAAAATACTTTGGTGGCTGATCCAACCCTGAAACGGCTATGAGATGAGCGAAGTTGGTATGGCAGGTAAAACACTTGTATTTGTTTGTCCACGCCATCGAAGTGCGATCCAAAAAATCGACAGCCCTCTGATGTGAATAATCTTCTGCGATAGCCTCCTCGCCGCTCACCTGAAGAATCTGAGGTTCTTCTGCGATCAAGCAACCTGCCGCGCCAGCACCCATAAGACCCATCAAAAAAACCAGAGACTTGATCCGGAGCTTCATTTGATGCATGGCACACTTCAGTTAATTAAGAGAACGAGGGGGATGTCTGGGAATCAACGCATCGGCAAAACATTTCGGCAGCAAATCTAAACTAATCTGTCGCCGGTCACTTTACGAAGATGGCACCATCAGCTGAAAGGCGTCACGACAAACTGAGATCACAATGCGGTGACACCTCGCTTCTGAATACGATTATCCCGAACCCAAGACCGTCGTCGGGTGTCTCACACTGCCTGATGGTCGAAATTCGGCGTGGCGAGACTGGGCTGATCGCCAACAAGGCATCACAGGGAGGATTATTTTAAGCGAGATTCCCTCAGGGGTGTTGTCCCGGGCAGACCACGGCATTCGCTCAAGTCCTTCCACGACCGCAGCTTCGCCCATCTCATCCAGCCTCGGCAGAGCATCTACATCAAAAAAACGTTCCACGCTATGCTGTTCGTTGAGTTTACTTGAATCCACATTGGGATATCTGATTAATGGAAATTCTGGGCGGCCCCATCTACAGCGTGGCTGGTGCTGGCGAATCACACGGCCCGGCGGTGACGACCATTGTTTTCGGGTGTCCTGCCGGTCAGCGGATTTGCCGAACCGATGTTCAGCGTTATCTGGACCGTCGCCGACCCGGTGGAAACCGGCACGGCACGCCGAGGAACGAAAAAGACAAAGTCATCTTTCTTTCCGGGCTTTACCGTGAAGATCACGAACAGCTTCTCACGGGATCCAAACTATCTGTCGAGGTCGAAGATCAAAGCTACGAGACAGAAGGCTACGAAGACGGGTTCACAACAGGCGAGCCGATTTCGGCAATCGTCTTATCCACATCGAAAAAATCGGGTGACTACACCCAATTCAGCGGTCAGACAGGTGAAGTCAGACCGGGGCACACAGACTTGGTGAAATTCCACAAGTCATCCGGGTTTGTCGATGTCAGAGGTGGAGGTCGATCCAGTTACCGGTCGACCATCAGCGATGTCATTGGTGGCTCGATCGCACGCTTGTTTCTTCAAGAGCAGTTTGGAACGGTCATTCTTTCGTCTATTTCACAGGTGGGATCCCTGCAGTCATCGATCTCTTTGGCACAACACTTTGAAAAAGTGATTGAGCAAACGGGTTCAGCCACCATTGCCCACGAAACCATCGAGGAAGCAATCCAGCAAATGGAGGCTTCTGAAATTCACTCGCTCGACTCAGACTTCGCAGTCGAAGCCGGCGAACTGATCAAGGCCACCCGGAAAGCGGGGGATTCTCTGGGAGCTGCGGTTGAAGTCGTTGCACTCAATGTGCCGCCTTTACTGGGCGACCCGTTGTACCAAAGCTTGAAAGCCAGGCTGATGGGCAGCTTGGGAGGACTGAACGCCGTCCAAGCATGTGAGATTGGCGCAGGATCCAAAGTAATTGAGAGATTAGGAAGCGAAAACAACGACCCGATACGCAGTCATGGATACACCAGCAACTCTCATGGAGGACTTCTGGGAGGCATCACCACTGGGATGCCAATTGTGAGCCGAGTCGCCTTCAAACCGACATCAACCATCAACTCACCGCAACAATCAGTTCAGAAGAACCTTAGTGAAATTGAATTCGAACTCGCCAAAGGACGGCACGATCCCTGCGTTGGTGTCCGAGCCGGGGTCACACTGGAGTCTCGGGCCGCGATTGAAATCATGAATGCCGCTCTGTCTCAACAGACACAGCAAATCAACATCGACGCACCCAAGCTATTCTGAACATGTTGATGCCTGAACATGTTGGTGATGATGTAGCAGACAACTGAGCAGAGTCCCTAGATGAACTGGCCCTAAATTGACTGGGCCACTATCAAAACTGGCTCACCCTCTGTCTCGCTACGGCTCAGTGCTCAATCGAGGGTACTCAGCCCATGCTGCTCGATCTTCAAAACCTTCTCGAGTCGTCTGGCATGTCGTTCTTGCGGCACATAACGAGCTTGCAAGAACGAGTCGATAATTTCGAATGCCAACTCCGAGCCGATGATCCTTCCCCCAATGCACAGTACATTCATATCATCGTGCTCAACCCCTTGATGAGCCGAGTAGGTATCGTGACAAACCGCGGCTCGGATGCCGGGAATTTTATTGGCCGCCACACTCACTCCCACACCACTCCCACAAACCACGATGCCACGATCTGCCCGTCCTTCAATGATTTCTTTGGCAACCGCGACAGCAAAGTCCGGATAGTCACAACTCTCGCTGCTGTTGGTACCACAGTCAGTCAGCGAGACAGATGTTCCATTGAGTCGCTCAGCGACAACCTGCTTGAGTGGGAATCCTGCATGATCACCACCGAGAGCAATACGCAGAGAAGTTGATCCGGACATGAATTGCTGAAAAGAAAGCGGGGAGTTCTGGGAAATGCTCAGGCATTGTTACGTTTCCTTGCCCCATCTGCACCCCGGGGACAAGCTTTGAACTTGCAGACAGCCCCGGAAATCAGTGGACTACCTGAAATCACAAACACAAATGAGCCGTTTTCGGTGATTTTTCAACATGACCGCGTGAATTTGCACATCAGTCGCTGACTGTCGGCTTGCATGATTCGGCACAGCGCTGCTTCGATTGAGGTGAACTTACCCACTCGAAATTGCATTTCCCGGGCAATTTTCCGCAATGGGCTGTGGCGAAGAAACGATAACTTTGAAGGGGTTAGCGTGAAGACGGAGTAAACGGCTCGGCTGATTTCCCGAGAAGCTCGCCCCCAACCCATGCAGCTCACATCCTGATGTTTCTGCGGCAAGACTGCGAAACCAGCAACTGATGTCGGGATCCTCGGGTTCACCGGCAGAGCTCGAAATTCGAACTGGGATGACTTGGTTCAGCGGACAGCAAGCAGGTTGGCAGGATGAGCAAGACCAATAAATGACAGCAAACTGGTGACTTAGCTGTTGTGACGATTTTTGGGCTTTGATACCTTACCGGGCTGGTTACCTGACGTTGGGTCACGTAAATACGACCAATTCTTACACTAACCCCCGAGACGTCGAGCGACTGGGTCGTCAGTCAGCTCCGCTCACCTCTGGAAAAACAAATGGTTAATCGCAACCTGATCCGAAGCCTGGACGACGACGATATCGTCAATGAACTGGCAGTTTTGGCCCCTGAAGAAGAAGCAGACGAGTGGCTGCTGGACTGGCTGGAACAAGATCAACAAGACTACGCCCAAGGCGAAATCGTCGATGGCCGGATCGTTGAAGTCAACGATGAATGGGCCTTGATCGACGTCGGCTTTAAGAGTGAAGGCACCGTCAGCCTCAATGAATGGGGCCCCGAAGAGGAAAAGCCAGTCGTCGGCACGACTGTGAAAGTCCTGATCGAAGAGATGGAGGACGAACTTGGGGCCGCTGATGACCCCTATGGAATGATCTCGCTGAGCAAGAGCAAAGCCGAAAAGATCATCGAGTGGGAAAAGATCATCGGAGAGATCAGCGAGGGCCAAGTGGTCACCGGTACGGTCATCCGAAAGATCAAAGGTGGTTTGCTGGTCGACATTGGTGTCAACGTTTTCCTACCCGGCAGTCAGGTCGACATTCGTCGCCCAGGCGACATCGGCGATTTCATTGGCCGCGTCATCCAAGCCGAAGTGCTGAAGATCGACGATACTCGTCGAAATATCGTCATCAGCCGTCGATCACTCATCGAACGCCAGCGCGAAGAAGATCGTGCTTACCTGATGAAAGAACTGGAAGTCGGGCAAATCCGCAAAGGTATCGTCAAGAACATCGCCGACTTCGGTGCGTTCGTCGACCTTGGCGGCATCGATGGCTTGCTGCATATCACGGACATGGCTTGGGAGCGAATTGGGCACCCAACCGAAATGGTCTCCATCGACCAGGAAATCGAAGTCAAAGTGCTTCATATCGACCGGGAAAAGCAGAAGATCGCTCTCGGCTTGAAGCAGAAAGACCGCAACCCGTGGGAAAACATCGAGTCCAAGTACCCTGTCAGCTCCGATCACAAAGGCGAAGTTGTCAATGTGATGAGCTACGGTGCCTTCGTCAAACTCGAGCCTGGCATCGAGGGTCTGGTACACATCAGTGAGATGAGCTGGACAAAACGCGTCAATCACCCAAGCGAATTGGTCAACATCGGCGACGAAATCGATGTCAAAATCTTGGGTGTTGACCCTGAAGGTCAGCAACTGTCCTTGGGTATGAAACAGACCCAGAAGAACCCATGGGACGAAGTGATCGATCGCTATCCAGAGGGGCAAGACGTCACCGGCAAGGTGCGAAACCTTACCAATTATGGTGCTTTCATCGAACTGGAAGAGGGCATCGACGGCTTGCTGCACGTCAGCGATATGTCTTGGACACGAAAGATTGGTCACCCCAGCGAATTGCTGGAAAAAGGCCAGGAAATCAAGTGTCGCGTGCTTAGCGTCGACGAATCACGACGTCGTATCGCACTGGGCCTCAAGCAGCTCGATAACGACCCATGGGATGGCGACATTCCTGATAAGTATCAGCCCGGACAACTCGTCAAAGGCTCCGTCACGAAGATCACCAACTTTGGCGTCTTCATCGGACTGGAAGACGGATTGGAAGGCTTGTTGCACATCAGTGAATTGGCCGAACACAAAGTCGAAGACCCCGAAGAAGTCGTCAAGGTTGGCCAAGAACTGGAAGTCAAAGTACTTCGCGTGGACACAGACGAGCGTAAAATCGGACTGTCACTCAAACGAGTTGATTGGGGCGAGGAAGAAGAACGTGCTGCCGCTGAGGCTGAAGCCGCAGAAGCGGGTGGTACCATGCCAAGCGTGGACGGCGACCTCAAAGGTGGCCTCGGCTCTGGCGAAGGTCCACTGATCCCAACCAGCGAATGAGACAACTCATTTGAAGTGCGTTGAAACCAACGAGCCAGTCCCGCATTTGCGGGGCTGGCTTTTTTCGTGGCCAACCAGTCACAACCCTGGCCTCGAACAGCCTCTCCACGACCTCGTCGCCAAGGCCACAAGTGTGAAAAAAAGCCAACAGTGAACAAGGAGTGACTCGCCCGTTTCCGTACCTGATGACACCCCCTTATGGTGACCAACCAGAATAGCAATTGAATGCTAGCAATCAGTGACGCTACGGCAATAAAAAAATCCGCCACGTGTATTCACGCGGCGGATTGAGTCGATCAAAATATTTTGTTCGCTGTGGGTCAAACCAGATTCTTCCGCACTGCCCAAACAGCAGCTTGCGTTCGATCACTCACCCCAATTTTGCGGAGAATATGCTGAACGTGCTCTTTGACCGTTTCGTAACTGATCCCCAGCATTTTGGCGATCTCCTTGTTGGTCAATCCAAGAGCCATCTGCCTTAGCACTTCGCTTTCGCGCTGCGTCAGCGGGACCTCAATGTCTTGGCTAAGCCGTGGGGTCGCCAACGCCCCTGTCACGCGACGTAGCTCTTCCCTTGTCCAAGCGGACTCACCAGCGACAGCGGTCTGTAGTGCTTCCACTAACCTCTCACGTGAGGCAGACTTCAACACATACCCTGATGCTCCCAAAGCGACAGCCCGAGCGATGTAGGTTGGGTTGTCATACGCAGAGAACAGCACGATGGGCAAATCCGGGTGATCGAGCTTCATTCGCCCCAAGGCATTCAAGCCATCACCACCCTCCATACGAATGTCCATCAAGACAACATCAGGAGTGGCAGTCTCAATAGCAGCGAGTGCTTCGGCTGCTGACGCTGCCTGCCCGACGATCTCGAGGTCTGTCATCTCTAACATCGAGTGTAGCCCGAGCCGGATAATTTCATGATCATCAACAATCAGTAGATTCTTGCTCATCGTAATTCCTATGAGTAGGACGCCGGTTCGTGGCCATCACCTGAATCCAATGCTGAAGATAAGAAGCGAACCGATTAGAACACTTTAATGCCAAGCTAGCTTCGCGAGGCTGGGTTGGCGAGCAGGCCCACGCCCACCGTTCGGGCTATCAGCCTCTCCCCACCCACAGGTCATAATAGCGTAAATAGTGCAGGACCACCCCGCTAATTTGCTGAAACGGCAGATTCCTAGTGCACCAATCGGTCGCTGAGTGAAAATTAATCCAACGGGAACTACCAACGCTGACGCAGCGCTACAAATCCTTACAAACCAAGCTATCAATGATGCATGAAAGCACCCGCCGGGGAGTCAATCGTGCAAAATAACAGCGACGATGAAGTCGACAATTTCGAAACGCGTTAGTCACTTGAAAACTTCCACGCCAAAAAAGCAGAGTGACGATTTTCCACCGACAGAAAGCGGCTAGTCAAAGCGGGCAGCCAAGGAAACTGAAATGGCGAAGGATACTGAAATGATTGCTCTTCGATGCCACGAACGCCCGTGACAAGATTGGCCGTCATCCGAGCCCGTCATCCGCGATCCGTTGCATTAGCTGGTCGATGCGTTTGAACTTGCCATCCGTTTTGCTGCCACCATCTCGTGGTATTGCAGGCGGAGATTTTTGAGCCAGAAAATGAGGTAGATATTGGCCACAATGGAAATCAGCAGCAGTCCGTTGAACAGCGGCTGTGTTGTGACTGATTCTGTTTCGATCACCTGAGTTTCGGTGATGCTGGGTATGCTGCCCGTGGCTGAGGCTAGCGTAGCCCCACCAGTCTGATTTGGTTTTCCATTGCTTGTGGAATGACTAAATCTTGATGGTCCCGCATTTTGCATGTTCGTGTCGCTGCGGATCGCCGTATTCCCAGCCCCAGCGTGTGGGCGAACATTGGTCATGTGGGTCGCTGTTTGGTTTGTGAATGAACCACCGAAGCCTGGTGCTCCGGTCGCTTGGTCCTGCTGGTTGAGTCGTTGACCATGATTCATTCGAGGAGCAGTAGCGATGCGTTGCCCCGTGCGATCAACGGGCTGACCAAAAGCATCCACCGACCATGCACCAGCAGCCACCTGTGCGGCCGACAGTCGAGCGTCAGGTCGCGATGAAGAGAAACCTGAGGGAGCACCGGATGCGGCCGCTGGATAGGCAGCTGTAGACGGTTGACTGAAAGTTGCCGAAGGATTTGCACCGAAGCGACCGATTGGCGGTTGTCCGACAGGCACACCTGCGACAGCCTGCCCCGATGACGTAGAACGCATTGAATTCAAATTGTTCGCAGTGGTTGCTTCACGGGCAGGGCGAGACGTGTTGGAGCCAACCCCGAAACTGGTCGCAGCGTTGGGGTTTGCAGTCTGGTTTCTACTAAAAATACTGTCCGTCGTAGGCACGTGTACAAATCCTGGTGTGCCGGAATTTGTTGTTGATTGTGGCACAGTCGAGTAGGCAGATTGAGCCGTGCGACCGGCAGTCGCTGTTGTTAGTCCACTAGGTGTTCGCCCAAAGGTATCCGTTGGCAACAAGGGACTCGTCCCTGTAGTAGGCGCCCCTGCGCTACGTAGTCCTGACGCTGCAGGCCCCGAGTTGGCACCAAAAGCTGAAGGGTTTGATGCTGTCGCTGCTGGAGCCGTTGTGGGCAGAGGAAACTGCCCCCAGTTGGTAGCTCGAGTCGGAGTGTCACGCGTTGAAACCGGGGGAGCTGCTCGTGTAGAAGTGGCAGCCGTTGTATTTGCAGAAGTGGACCCCGTAAACGGTGGAACGGGGAATGACGGTGGGCTTGCTGCCGTCGTTGACGGCAATGTCGTTCCGTTCGTTGCACCCAACGCCGAAGCTGCAGGGTTGATGGGACGACCGGCACGATCAACATTCTGCGCGAAAGTTTGTGCCGGTTCAGCCAAAGAAGGTGGAACCGATGGAAAACTGAATCCTGAGCCAGCCACGCCAGAATTATCTGGCTTCCGCACTGTGATTACCCGCGAATTGCGCGCCGCATTTAAAACACGGCCTGCCGGTCCACTGACAAGCTCGGGGATCGCTACAGGGGATGAATCATCTGTCTGCTGCAAACGACGAGCATTTGCGTTGGCTGTGCTCGTTATTTCGCTGACACTGGTTGCGCCGACAACAGTGATATCCGCAACAAGACAGACTGCCACATCATGCCCACACGCCTGAAATGCGGGAGCTTTTCTCTCCTGAAAGCCGTCATCCAAATCGTTGGAAGCGGGCAAACGGGCATCAGAGAGACGCTGCATATCTGCGATCTGTGAAATACAAACGCCCTGGTAAGGCTGGGCACTCAACATGCCGAACAACGTCACCATCAGTAGCACTGGGACTGCGCCCATCGTTCAATCCTTGAATGATGCTTATGAGTCGTGGTCTTACCGAGTGCCGTCTAGCACAACAAACCACGAGGATTTTGCGTGAATGGTACCGTCATGGCCCACGCGCGGTAAAGAGAGATTTTTTGCCCGCTGCCGACTCGGGCGGTGCGCGTCACCAGAACGGCAATGCCCGCTCAATCTGCTAATGCAAGCAATTTAGAGTGACCATCCACCAACATTTCACAAGCTGCTTGGACATCCTGCGTGTGAGTGAATCGCCCTACACCAAATCTTGCGCTACGGCGGGCGGTCGACTCGTCAATTCCCAATGCAGTCAATACGTGGCTAGGCGCAGAATGTGCAGCACTACAAGCCGAACCACTGCTGAATGCGATCTCTGGCACAGCTGACATCCACGCCTGCCCTTCAATTGCTGGCAAAGCAAGATTTAGATTTCCCGGCAATCGCCGCTCTTGCCCAAAGGCTGGCCCGTTCAGCTGCAAACCATCAATGTGTGAGTTCAACGTATTCCAGATTTGGTCACGAAGCTGGGCTACGCGATCATTATGTTCATCCATGCCATCGTTACACAGCTGCATGGCTGTCGCCATGCCGATAATCCCTGCAGGGTTCATTGTCCCACTTCGGATTCCACGCTGCTGACCTCCTCCCACAATTTGCGGATTCAGTCGAACCCTTCGGTTCGAGTTACCAACCATCAGCAATCCTGTCCCTTTGGGACCATACAACTTGTGAGCCGTGGCACTCAAAAGATCAATGTCCACATCAATCATGTCGACTGGAATACGGCCCACAGCCTGCGTCGCATCGCTATGCAAAAGTGCCCCGCGATCATGGCACAGACCAGCGATCTCTTTCATCGGCGCAATGGCACCTATTTCGTTGTTGGCCCACATCACCGAAACGAGGGCAGTATCATCATCAATTGCTTCTTCGAGTTTCTGCAGGTCAACAATCCCGGCATCAGCGGAACCGCTCTGTTGTACAGGAACATGAGTGACTCGAAAGCCACTGCTTTGAAGATCTGTAAATACATCCAACACGGCGGGATGTTCCGTAGTCACAGTGACAATGTGCCTGCGTTTTTGACGCGGGTGCAGGCACATTCCCCGAATCGCCAAATTATTGCTTTCCGTAGCACCACTGGTCATTACCACGGAATCAACGGGAGCATTGATCAATTGAGCAATTTGGCCAACTGCTTTTTCCATGGCCTGATGCGATTCCACCCCAAGCGAGTGACTGCTGTGTGGGTTGCCGTAATGTTCCGAGAGCCAAGGCACCATTGCGTCTACAACTCGTGGATCGCATCGAGTCGTGGCATGGTTATCGAGATAAATCATTCTGCCAACCTGTAAGTAAACTCATACAACTCTCAATTGCCATTGGGATATTTCATGCACTGTGGCTGAAAATCGCAAAAGCAACTCTCATAAAATCATGAATACAATGCATCAATCGCAAGTTGTGTCCAAGTTTCCAAACGATCCCACTCAGCGCGCAAGGCATCAATGGTCATGAATCCTCCCTCAGCCAAGTCAGCTTCGTTGCTAGAGACATCAGGGGTCTGGAGCGTGAAACGATGCACCACGCCTAAATGTACTTTGCCAACATCATTGGAGGGATCATAAATCAATCCTTCCCGCGTTTCGCTGTACTCAGAATCCAGGCACACCTCTTCTGCTAACTCACGCTGCATTCCGGTGGTATAAGGGTCTGCACCTTCTGCTGAATCTTCCCGGCTGATGTGACCACCAATTCCAACGCTACGCTTGGCGTGCAAGCGAGACTCTCCACCACCTCCTCCACGTGTATAAGCAAAAAGCCGGATCACGCCGTCACCGTCCGTCCATTCAAGTAGGACATAGGGAATCAATTGTTTGTACGATGGATCGGTCTCCATCGCGCCCCGAGGCTGAAATGACAACTCCTGACTTCCTAAAATTGGCACGAGAAACTTATCAACATCGGATTCAAAACCTTCGATCGTCCCGATCTGCTCAATCACGGACTCTGGAATGACTAGAATATGTTCTTCTGGAACGGACAATGAATTCTCCTTTGTGGGACAAGTGGCACATGTAGCCAGTGGGTTGATTTCGCAGGGATCAGTCAACGTTGATTGTGGCTCCGATGGAGCACAGTAATAGGAAAATCACCAAAATAGTGCATCCGTTATCCTTAGCATCGCTGATTTGGTTTCAGCGTTCACCCCCCTTTAAGTTTTTTGGGTCTGAATGCACCCTGCTGCGTCGCAGCCAGTAGCAAGGTCTGATGACACGCCGCAGCATTGGGAGGCCTCGATTCAATCACAACTAGAGGCTTCGTGAGTGGTCGAGGCAATTGCATCTCAAAACCCCGAGGATCATGGCATGGATCAGAAAAAAAACGAAAAGACAATCTCAAGGCGTTCCATGGTGAGCCGGGGGTTCACCGCGAGTGCTGGCTTGATC
>CAXGRW010000091.1:0-11946 GCA_964012125.1 uncultured Rhodopirellula sp. | reverse complement strand
AGCACCTTATGAGGACTCGGTTACAGCCGGTTACATCGACGGGACAAAGACGATCACTGTCCCCACGGCACGGCGGCCCGTGTACAGCGGGACAGGCACGCCGCTGGTTGATTTCATCAAAGTGATCGGAGCGACCGAAAATAATTTGCAGTCGGTCGATCTGGAGTTGCCTCTGGGTGTGTTCACCGCAATCACCGGCCCTAGTGGTAGCGGCAAGAGTTCTTTGATCGAGCAGATTCTGTACCCTGCCTTGGCTCGGCGCTTGCATCGCAGCAGAACCAAGCCTGGTAGGCATGAGAAAATCGAAGGCTTGCGGTTCGTTGATAAGGTCATTCGCGTTGATCAATCTCCCCTAGGCAATACGCCCAGCAGCAACCCTGCAACCTACACTGGCGTCTTTGATCTGATTCGGCAGTTGTTTGCCTCGATTCCGTTGGCAGCGGAAAGGCGTTACACCGCCAGGACCTTCAGCTTCAATGTCTCGGGAGGCCGCTGTGAGACCTGCGAGGGAAGTGGGCAGCTGAAAATCGAAATGCATTTCCTGCCTGACGTGTGGGTTCCATGCGAAGAGTGCCACTCGCGCCGGTACAACGAGGATGTTTTGGAGGTCAAGCTGCACGGAAAATCGATCGCAGATGTACTGGAAATGCAGTGCGGAGAGGCGACCGAGTTGTTTGCGAACTATCCGAGGATTTTGCGCACCTTGCAGACCTTGTGTGATGTCGGTCTGGAATACGTGACACTGGGACAGTCGGCGCCGACGCTTTCTGGCGGGGAAGCGCAACGCGTCAAGTTGGCAGCCGAACTGAGCAGGCCAATGACGGGGAATACGCTTTATCTCTTGGATGAACCGACGACAGGCCTGCACTTTGATGACATTGAAAAATTGCTCAATGTGATGCAGCGTCTCGTTGAAATGGGCAACAGCGTCGTGGTGATTGAACATAATCTTGACGTCATCAAGTGCGCTGACTGGATCATCGACATGGGGCCAGGGGCAGGGGTGAACGGGGGGCAAGTCGTCTTTACAGGGACTCCTGAAGAACTGGCAGCACAGGCGGTTGGCAAACGAAGAAGAGGAAAGAAAGCAGAGCCGATCTCAGTCACTGCACCATTCCTTGCGGAAGTTCTGGTGATCGGAGAAGGAGAGCATGGCGATGACGCAGTGCGTAGCTCCCGTGCATCGCGGCCGAATGAGAAAAAGAAAACAGCTTCAAAACACGAGGCCGCAGCGGGAAAAGTTCCTGCAGGGTCTGCGTCCGGAGCCCCGGAAGATGCGGTAGCCGTCAGTGAAGCAGAGGTTGAAGAACGGGGCACAAAGCGGCGGCCTGCGATCGCTAGAGTTGATCCAGCGGAAGACCAAAAGCCCAGTGGAGATAAAAAGTCGGGTATGCGGCCTCAGTCGCGGTCAACGCCCAACACAGTAAACAACACGAAAGATGCCCCGGAATCATGCGGAAACGCGGTGGAAACGACGGCTGTTGTGCTTGAGCCGTGGAAAGCCTTGGGAAAAAAGTGGCACTCGCTCGACAAAGGGTTTGCTGATGGTGAAACACCCGAGTGGCCGCTCGAGGTGGCGGAACGCACGGTCAAGCTTCTTGAGACCATCGCGGGGCCAGATTCCATCATCTGCTCGGCAGCCGATGGCTTTGAAGTAAAGCCCGATGGTTCCGCGCACGCTTGGGCTGAGGTGAAGACAAAGGAGGCTGGCAGTCTAAGGATTACTCTTGCTGGTCCTGAATCTGCATTCGACGAATCAGGTTTCTCTAATCTTGAGATGCAGGGGCCCGTCGATCGCGGACAAGGACAGAGTACAACCATTACCTTGAACTTAAAATCCCTCAAACACACTCGCAGTCGGAAACTGAGGCAATTCCTGAAAAGTCACCTCGAACAGACTCTGGGATAGATTGGCCGCCGCTAGGATGCACGACGGGGCTGTCTGTGGTTTGCCCATGAACAGCAGGTTGGTCTCGGTGACGTGAGGTGTTCTGCTCAACCGGGTTCTCTGAATTGTCCACTCGGTTTCTTAGCGGGTGACCAAATTGGTTGGGACGCCGGGGTTGGCTCGGCATAATATCTTCTAATCCCAGCTACTTGATCTTCAAAACCCAGCTACTTGCAGTCCGCGTTAGGAATCGGAGGTTATCCCGCGATTCTCGCGCGTGTTATACTTGGCCAAGCTTATCAAGAAAGGAAGTCAAGTTGGAAAGAGACACTGGTGCGCTACCAAAGGATGATGGCGAAGGCCTGCTGAGTTCTGTGCTTGCGGATGCCGAAGTCAAAGAGCGGCTTGAACTGATGCCTGCAGATGAAAAAACTGTCACGATCTGTTCGTTGGCAGGATCGGGATTCACGCACCCCAGTTGGCCGCAGTCGTGGGAAGATTATGCAGCTACTGAGACGATGGAACTGCTCGGCGATCCTTCTGAAAACGCGGGCAGCCAGATTGACAAAGGATTTGTCCCAATTCGTCTGCTGTCTCAGCTTACCGAAATGCGAGCTGAGGAGATTGATTATCGGATCGTCGGCAAACTTGGTAGCGGGGGAACTGGCGTTGTCTATCAGGCGCATCAGCGAGCCCTTGACCGTGAAGTCGCGATCAAGGTGCTGCGAGATGAGTTAGCAACGAACGAGGTATCCCGAGAACGCTTCCTTACCGAGGCCCGGGTGATTGGTGGTCTTGATCATCCCAACGTGATCGCGTTGCACGAGGTGTGTGTCGATTCGAACGGATTCCTGTTTTATTCCATGAAACGGATTGAGGGCACCAGTTGGGACCAGCAAATCAGTCGTAGTTCGGTTGACGAGAATGTCAAAATTCTACTCCGCGTGGCAGACGCTATCCGATATGCACACTCTCGGGGTTTAGTCCACAGAGACATCAAGCCTGAAAATATCATGCTCGGGCAATTCGGTGAGGTGCTCGTCGCTGATTGGGGATTGGCGCTAAGAATCGGCAGTGGCGACCTGCAACACGGCGTCAAGCAGACGATCGGTGGTACTCCTGCTTACATGGCTCCCGAACTTGCAGACGGTTCGCATGCCGCTGCAACCTATCAGACAGATGTTTATTTGCTGGGTGCGATTCTGTTTGAAATCCTGTCAGGGAATCCACCGCATGATGGGAAAACTCTACTTGCCTGCTTGCAGGCCGCTGCGCGGAATATGATTCGCGAAACAGAGGTGACGGGGGAGTTGATGGACATCGCCCGAATCGCGATGGCGGATAAAATCGAGGATCGATATGCCTCGGTTGACGCTTTCATCGCGGCCCTTAACGACCATCAAAAACATGATCAAAGTGTCCGCCTCGTAAAACGTGCGCAAGCACGGTTGTTGAATGCCAAAGATGATCACCAATACGAAGATTTTCGTGTTGCTGATGCGCTGCTTATGGAGGCCCTCGATATTTGGCCCGATAATCCTGCCGCAAAAGATGCGAGATCCGAGTTGCAGGAACGCTTCGCAGCTGCGGCAACGCGAAGGGGGGATTACGATCTTGCACTTTCGATTTATGCATCTGCGAATCAGTTGGACTCGGAACAGGCCGTCGAAGTCAAAACCCTAAAGGCGGCGAGGGTAAACAACGACCAACGCTACAGTCGATACTCGGTGCTGTTCACTCATGCGCCAGAGGCCGGACTGTTGATCCGTTTGGACGGGGGATGCGTGGTGGAAGCCAATGATGCATTCAGGAAACTGTTTGGTTACAGCAATGAAGAACTTGTAGACAAATCGATGTTTGATCTGAATATCTGGGACTGTGAACAAGATCGTGGACGTTTGACTGCTGCTCTACAAGAAACAGGCGTACTCAATAATCTTGAGTCACGGTTTCTGCACCGTGATGGACACGCGATCGACGTGTTGATTAGTGGCTGTGTCGTGGATATGCAAGGCGAGGCAATGGTCGTCTCTACCATTCGTGATATCTCCATTCGAAAGAAAGCCGAAAATGAACTGATGATGAGCAGGCAACGGCTCAGGGATCTTCAACGGTTGGCTGGATTAGCCACGTGGTCGTTCGATACCAGAACTGAGGAACTGACTTGGAGCGAGGAAGCATTTCGACTAAGTGGCCGTGATCCAGCTTTGGGGCCACCTTCTTCGGAAGAGTTCTACGCAACGATTCACGAGGAAGATCGTGAAATATTGCGTGATACTATCGACGCCGCGCTCGCATCAGGGCTCGCCTATGAACTGACGGTGCGGCAAGTGCTTGGGGACGGAGAGTGTCGGGATGTCCTGCTCAAAGGACAGCCTATTTACGATGTCGAAGGGTATACGATCGAGCTTTATGGGGTGATGATCCCTCAAGCGAATTGACCACATGAGCTTAAGAATTTGGCTCTGTGATTGAATTGAGTGCGCGGGGAAATCCAGGGTGTGCAGCAGTTGCGCGGTCGGTCAGGCATGTTAAACTACCACGGGCGAGCTGGAATGGATGTGGCCGTGAGGCTGTACTCCTAAGCCACTTCTGTGTAATTCAGTGGTCACCTGTAATTCAGTGGTCACCTGTAATTCAGAACGCACCTGTTTATTTCTTTGTCGGGATTGAGAGCATGTTTTTCAGAGCGTTGATTTGTTGTCTGACTATTTTTACTGGCCTCTCAGCGTTGTCGAGCGTGCATGGACAAACAGAAAAAGACGCACGAAAACCCAATGTCGTTTGGATTGTTGGGGAGAATTTTGATCTCGATTTTGGTTGCTACGGGGCTGAAAATGTGAAAACCCCAAACGTGGACCGTCTGGCCAAACAGGGAGTCCGTTACACCAATGTGTATTCCACTTCGCCGGTTTGTGCGCCAAGTCGTTCTGCCTTCATGACAGGAATGTATGCCACCACAACGGACATGCATCACATGCGTTCACATCGCGATGATGACTTTCGACTGCCGGACGGTGTGCGACCATTGACATTGCGACTGCAGGATGCCGGATATCAGACGGCCAACGTGACTCACATTGGCGATCGCGTGGTCGGCACAGGGAAACTCGATTTGAACTTTGTCAACGAAGGAACTCTGTATCAAACAAAGTTGTGGTCAGATCTTGATACCTCAAAGCCGTTCTTTGCGCAGTTCAACATGCCTGAGGCTGAGTATGACATTTATGATCGCAAGTCAGCAGAAAAAGAACGCGTTGTGTGGGTGGGGGAAGAGTGGCACCCCAAAGTTGCGACAGAACAGAATGTTAACCCACCACCTTACTACCCCGACCATCCCATCGTACGTCAGGAGTGGGCGAGGTATTTGAATTCTGCCAGCGGCATGGATGTGCGGATCGGTTGGATTCTTGAGCAGCTGAAAAAGGACGGTGTAGCGGATGATACGGTTGTGATTTTCTTTGGTGATAATGGAAGATTGGAAGCCAGAGGAATTCACTGGTGTTTTGACAGTGGCTTGCATGTTCCCATGGTTATTCATTGGCCAGGTAATTTTCCTGCGCCTGCGGGGTATCGCGAGGGACTGGTGGACGAACGGGTGATCAGTCTCATCGATCTAACAGCAACTACTTTGGTAATGGCTGGCCTTGAGGTTCCACGCACCATGCAAGGGCAAGCGTTTCTGGGACCCGAACAAGGCACGGAACGACGCTTCGCCTTCAGTGCTCGAGACCGTATTGATGAAACCGAGATACGACAACGCTCCGTTCGTGGAAAACGATATCACTATGTGAAAAATTTCACGCCAGGGGCTGGGTTTCCATCGTTGAATCGATACAAGGAAAAGTGTTTTCTGGTCAAACCGCTGATGCGGGAATTGCTTGCCGCTGGGAAACTTACAGGGCCTCCAGCAGACCTGATGAAGCCGTTCGCGAACGAACAGTTGTTTGACACTCAGCTTGATCCCTACGAGACGGTCAACTTGGTGAACTCACAGGTCCCCGAACACCAAGTGGTGTTGCGTGAGATGCGGTCTGCCCTCGACACCTGGGCCGCTGAGACAAGAGATCGAGGTGTTATTCCCGAATCTCGAGAGGTGGTGGCTCCCTTTGAAAAAGAAATGCACGATTGGTTCGGAACTCCCGACTGGGTGGCCAAGGGACAGAACCTGAGTAAGTAGGGGGCGGCTGTGTTAGGTCGCAATCCCGCACTCCGTGGAATCCTCTGCTAAGGAGATTTGGGTCACAACAGGCCTAGTTACCACGGGGCCAGTTACGACGGGGCCAGTTACGACGGGGCCAGTTACGACGGGGCCAGTCGCCACAGAAGCGGCATCGCTGCCCTTGGAAGGGGGGGGCTTTGATCGGTTTCCCATCGAGTTAGCCTCTTAGGGACCTTGCAGCCCACTGATTTGGCAGTCCACTGAGTTGGCTGACCAGCGAGGCGTGGGGCCACCCAAGGGGCTCGATCGCGTGGTCACACAGGAGGGTTTGTCGCCCTTCAGGACAATATTTTTGGCTTGGTCGGAATCTCGGCCCATCTCATTCGCTTCGATTCTTCCGGATTAATACAGATGTTTGGGATTGCGGCCGTTCATCGACTGACCAACGCCGTCTATAATGGTGGCTCCCGGGGGAATCCTCATTTTCCTGCGGTACATCCGACACGACGAGGAGGATTGAATGAGTGAATACGGCGCTTTCAGTGATGACTACTACGTCAACATGAATCTTTCGACTGAGATGGAGTTGCCACAGAGCCGCGAGGCGGTGCTCCATTATTTTGAACAAGTCAGGCGTCGCTATCCAAAGATGCAGAACTTTTACTCACGAGAAAAGGGTGAGTATGTTTTGGAGGAGGAAAAAGATGCAGGTGCGTATCGCTGGGCATCAGTGGAGGGAAAACGGGTCAACGCAGGGGTGGTAAACCCCGAGTCGTTCGACTCGGCGCTGGAGCAGCATCGCACGGTATTGGAACTGATTCCGTTTGAGCTTTCGATCAGTCCGCTTGATTGTGAATCGTTAAGCGTCATGCTCGGCTTTGATTTTGCCTATCGCGGTAACCACAACGAGATTCTGGCCGAAGCGATTGGAGTGGCACCCGGATTAGAGCGTTTTACCGCTGTTCCGTACGGCAAGTTGCTGTCGCATGAACCTGCCATTCAATTCTCGTTAGACGAGGACTGTCGTACGCAGTGTCGAGTGAGTTTCGAAACCCGAACCAGCGCGTATCAGGTCCGCAGCGGCGAGTACAGCGAGGATCAAATCAGTGTCTACCTGACCGTCCGTCGGTATGACAGTTTAGGTCCCAATGAAAATTACGCGTCCGAATTTGATCGTTTGGCGGGCCTCTGCCGTGATTTGGTAGACGAGTATCTGGTCACCAGCGTGCTGCGTCCTCTGCAGGAAGCGATTTCACTGCGTTAGGCGTGCGTAGCTGGCTGTGCTCGGCCGAATTCAACCAGTGGAATGTGCCCCGTTCAGATCGCATCGCTGCTCAGATCGCTGCTCAGATCGCTGGCAAAGCGGCCCCTGAACCACCGGTTCAGGCCGTTTCAACAATCAGCGGCTCATTCTTTCGTGCCTTTGCTGTAAGCGGCGGTGGCCGCACGCCTGATTTCAGTTGCCGTGGTCTGGTTCGAGGTCGCGATGGTCCTGGCATCGTCATCTTCGATGGTGAATCGGTAATGACCACTCGGCAGTTCGATGACCTTGCCGCGAACGGGACCATATTCAGTATCGACGACCGTGGCTTCGCGACGCAGTTTATGCCGGTCCGCTTGGTACCTGCGAATGCCGATCGCAGTTGAGTGTTCGAAGATAATGTTTTCCAGCAACGCGGCCCGGGTAGTCGTTGTCATGGCGGTCAAGACAACTCCCGCGCGGCCTTTTTTCATGGTGCAGGGTGTTTGGAATACATCCAAGGCACCGGCCGACATTAGCCGAGTGGCACAGTCAGCCAATTGTTCTGGGGTGGAGTCATCGATATTCGTTTCCAGCATGACAACGCGATCAGACTCAATTTGGTTTGCCAAGCCAGCAGACTGTTCGGCTGATTCGCCCAAAATGACTCTTAGAACGTTCGCCTGAGCGTCCAAATCCATGCTGCCGGCTCCGTAGCCAACTGCCTTCATGGTCATCGACGGCAGCGGGCCGAAGCTCGTGGCACACGCTTTCAGGATCGCCGCTCCCGTGGGTGTCGTCAGCTCAGCTTGGATATCAGAACCCACGATCGGAATCCCTCGCAGCAGTTCTGCGGTCGCTGGCGCGGGAATCGAGACGCGTCCATGAGCAATGGTGATCTCCCCGGTGCCGGTGGGGATCGCTGAAGCACTGATCGTATTGATGCCCAAAGAATCCATGGCGACCGCCGTTCCGACGATATCTGCGATCGAATCGATCGCTCCAACTTCGTGAAAATGAACTTTCTCGAGCGTCGAGCCATGAACTTTTGCTTCTGCCTCAGCAACTTGCCGAAAAATTCGATGGGCAGTTTCTTTCGCCACACCTGACACTTCCGATGCCCGGTCAATCATCTCAGTGATGTGGTGTAAATGGCGGTGAGCATGCTCAGGGGGATGTTCGATA
The DNA here is from genome assembly GCA_964012125.1 of uncultured Rhodopirellula sp. Lineage (GTDB taxonomy): Bacteria > Planctomycetota > Planctomycetia > Pirellulales > Pirellulaceae > Rubripirellula. The sequence goes on along the minus strand of CAXGRW010000091.1, from coordinate 3,471 downwards.
TGCACCGAAATCGCTCTAAAACCCCGCTTTTTAACCGTTTCAGAGCGAATGGTCAGCTCAGGTAGGCCCATCGACCGAACGGCTGACTCAATGCCAGCAACATCCGCACCCAGGTCCACTAAAGCACCCAGAGTCATGTCACCACTGATGCCACTAATACAATCAAAATAGGCAATTTGCCCCATTTTTTGGCTTTCTTGGTTGAGGAAATGCGTGTCGTTTGCCGTTGATGGATTTGAGCGAGACGCTATACTCTCGCCTTCAAATCTTTGCAGAAAACCAACCTATACGATACGTCCGACGAGATCGATCCGATGAAAGTTGTAAGTAGTATTGGCGCTTTGAAATACCGCCATCCTGATTGCCAAGTGGTGAAACGCCGCGGCCGCATTTATGTCATTTGCAAGAGCAACCCAAAATTCAAAGTCCGTCAGGGCGGCGCGAAGGTCAAGAAGGCCCGCCGCTAAACGAGATTTTTCGCTCAGTGAAAGCACGACCGGCCTCAGAGTCGGTCGTTTTTCATGCGCCCTCAACAACGCTAATAGGAAATCGACGGATGAAAGTATTTGCCTCCTGCATGATGGTTTTTCTGCTCCTGCTCACTGGATGTGAATCAGGTTCCAACCCAAGCACCTCTTCTGATACTGGCTCCACCGAAGCAAGTTCCGCCCCTCAAGCGGGGACCGAAGGACAGGCTGGTAACGATCCTGCGGTTGAAACTGGCACAGTGACGCTCGAGATTCAAGGATCTGACTCACCACAAACAATCGAGATTGAAGATGTACAGACCGGGACTACTCTCGAGGAAGTAATGCGTTCGGTCACGCAGATTCCTATTTCCATTCGTGGTTCTGGCGTCACAGCATTTGTCGATAGTATCGGCGAGCAGTCGGCCAGTGGCAGCGAAGGGTGGGTATTTCGCGTGAACGGTGTGCATGCCAATCAAGGGGTTGGCAGCACGGTCCTTACACCGCCAGCGACGATCACATGGGTTTATGGCGATGCGAGTGACCTGATCAGTCAATGAAGCTGGGGTTAGTTCAAGGGTGCCGCGATCATGTACGTCGTTTCGCGGATCATGCTGGACAGCTGGAAGCTGATTTCATGCCTGATCGTTGCGGGGACGGTACTTGCTTTTCTCGGCTTGTCGCGACTCTCCTTCGATGTGTCCCCCAATGACGTCTTCATGTCGGACAATGAGACCTCGAAGCAGCTGGAGCAGCTGTACGAGGACTTTGGTCACGAAGATAATGAAATCGTTATCGTGCTGGAGGGTGACTCACTCTTTGATTTGGATAGCTTGGAAAAGCTGCGTCAGTATCGTGACCGGTTGGATCAGCTGCCAGCAATTGTGAGTGTCAATAGTCTGTTTGATCTGCGTGATCGGCGGACAGGGCTGCTGGTTGTTCCGAAGTACTTGCATCCTGAATTCGATGTTGAAAAGCTCAAGTCGCAAGTCACGCAGCACCCAATTGGAAAAAATCAATTGGTGTCGCAGGACGGCAGCATGCTTATCTTTGTGGCTCGCGTTGCCGGTAAATCTTTGCCGCTTTCAACGTTGTCAGCTGCTGTGGCCGAAGTTCAGCAGGTAACTGACCAATACGAATCGCAGACCGGTAACAAACCACTGCTCGCTGGGCATCTAGTGATTCGCGCCGAAACGCTTGAGTCGCTGAGATCTTCGATGGTGTCCGGGTCATTGTTTGCCACAGTCATCTCCGCTTTTGTCGCCCTGATTCTGTTTCGAGGCTTGTGGCCCGTTTTGATCTGTTGTGCCGCTCCTGCATTGGGCGTGTTGTGGACTCTGGGTGCGATGGGATGGGCTGGTCAGCAAATTGGAGCTTTGGGGACCGTGATTCCCACGCTCGTGATGGTCATCGGACTGAGCGATGCTGTGCACTTGTTACTGGAGACCAAACGTCAACTGATCGTTGGTAAGACTCAGGACGAAGCGATGGTGCAAATGTTGTGTCGGACAGGACCGGCATGCCTGCTGACCTCGCTTACGACCGTGATTGGCTTTGGTTCGTTGCTCATTTCTCAAACCCAAAGCGTACAGCAGTTCGGACTATGTGCGGCACTGGGATCCTCATTCGCTTTGTTGGCTGATTTGTTGGTGCTACCGATTCTGATTCGGTACACCGCGCCACGGCGGATTACCGGAAAGCATGGTCAAACAGAATCACCAGTGTCAGCATGGACAGGTTGGGTTGCACCATTTCCATTGAGCCACGCAAAACTCTTTGCCGCATTTGGGATTGTGATCTCGCTGGTGCTGTTGGTCCCTGCATTTCAACAAACACCAGATATCATTTGGACAGAAACACTTCCTCAGCACTCAGACGCAACGCGAGCACTTCAACGAGCTGATGCTGTGATGGGAGGAGCGTTGCGTGCGCACATTGTTATCCAGTGGCCAGAGCAGCGGAACTTGTCTGACCGCGAAACTTTGCGGGTGACCGGTGAAGTTCATCAAGCCGTGTTGCAAACCCATGGCATCAGTGGTCCGTTTTCTGTCTTGAATGTCATGGAAACAATCCCAATTAAAAACCTTGAAGATCGATACCGGCAAACGCAACGCCTTGCTGGAACTCGCATGAAACGCCTCGTCAATGAAAATTCACGCCGATTGGTGGTGACGGCTCAAGTGCCCAATGATGGTGCAGCGACCCTTGAACGTCATATGAAATCACTTGAAAGTCGAATCGCGGAAATTGAAAAACGACATCCTGAGTACTCCATTCATGTAACGGGAACTGTTGTTGCAGCTGCACGTAATATGCGTTCGTTTATCGGTAATCTCGGTATGAGCCTTGCAGTTGCCAGCGTGCTTATCTTTGTTGTTTTGACTGTCGCTTTTCGTTCGCTTCGTCTAGGTTTGATCAGCATTGTTCCCAATGCACTGCCGCTGCTAGTGACAGCCGCAGGGCTTGTGTTGCTGGGCTACCCCCTGCAGATCACCTCGGCACTTACCTTTTCGCTTTGTTTGGGGCTTGCGGTTGATGACACCATTCACGTGATGATGCGGTACCGACAATTGGCTGCCGAGATGAACGAGGGTCGCGCCGAGACCAGGGGGGCAAGTTGCCCTGCCGACGAATCAGCGCACGAGGAGGCAATTCGGGAAACAATTAATCAGGTGGGGCCAGCACTCGCGATCACGACTGCAATCTTGGTGAGTGGATTTGCCGCAATGCTGATTAGCCCCATGCCGGGGATACAGATGTTTTCACTGCTAGGCTGCATCATTCTGTTGACCGCCTTCGTGGGTGATTTGGTGATTCTGCCCGCTATCCTCTTTGTGTTCGGGCAGAATGTTCCATCCGTACAACGTCAACGATGAATTGCCAACGGTGAATTGCCAACGATGAATTACAAGCGATGAATTACCAGCGATGACCGGTGGGCACGTCTCTCGGTCAAATTGCTTCCGGCGGTTGAGACGGTTGAAGCCTGAGAAGCTGGTAACTA
>CAXGRW010000090.1:0-12040 GCA_964012125.1 uncultured Rhodopirellula sp. | reverse complement strand
TTGCTCGGCCTTGAGCAAAATGGCAGCAATTCGATGTGTGCCGCAGTCTGAGATGCTTGGTGAGCGCACGCGAAAGACGATCGGGAGGGAACCCTTGAAAGCTGTTGTTCTGGCTCGCTTGGCCCGATAACCCACCAGCAATCCAAGTCCGTTAAGACTTGAAATGCCTGCGAATGGTTTGGGTGTCGGATCTATCAGTTTCCGGGTGCACCCGGAAAGTTGAACTGGGGAAGACCACCAGGCAGACCTGGGATGCCCGGCCCCTGGGGCAGCCCAGCACCAGCAGGTTGCTCGAACAGGTCCGCACGCTTGAAGCGTAAATTGGAATAGGTCGCTTCGGGAATCACGTAGTACCAATCTGCAAATCTCGCATTCAGATCACGCACTCGTCGTTGGGCATCTTCAAGACGATCTTTGCGTTCGTCCATCATCCGCTGGTTCTGCTTGATCACTTTTTCTTGCTCAGCTTCCAGCATTTCCTGCCATTCTTCTTCAGTCAACGCGTCTGTCTCTGCCTGTGCATTAGCATCATCTGCAGGTGGTGCAGCGGCATCGGTTGCAGGCTTGGTCGCTGGAGGTGTTGAGGCTGGATCCTTTGCAGCTTCTCCCTCGGACTTGTCGTCTTTTGCAGCAGTGTCGTCCTTTGTAGCAGCGTCGTCCTTTGTAGCAGCGTCGTCCTTTGTAGCAGCGTCGTCTTTCGCAGCAGGCGTGGTTGCTTCAGTTGGCGTATCGGCATTTGCGGCAGGTGCAGTCTCTTCTTGCTGCTGTGCTTGACCGGTTCCCGTTGCCTCACCGCTACCGCTGGACTCTGAGACTCCACTCGGGGTGTCGACTTTGTCTGCTTGAGCAGCGGTCTCGTCAGCCGGCTTAAGCTCGGGTTCGACCGCTGCTGGTGCTTCGCTGGTTGGTACGTCATCTGATTCGGGTTTCACTTCGGCGGTTGGGCTTGGGGTTACCTCTGGTTCCGAGGTCGCCTTTGAAGCTTCTTTTGCCGGTTGAGGCGTTTCCGATTTGTCATCAGTGGTTGTTCCCTTTTCGTTAGACGCGTCTGTTTCAGGACCACTCACCTCGGGATTCTCCTTCACCTCACCCTCGGGTGCTTTTTCTGGTGCCGGAGCCATCTTTGCCTTCATTTCATCAACTGTCTTCGGGACAGCTTGTAGCTTTGGAGCCGGGAATTGTGTTTCGTCGACCTTGGTCGTGACGAGTAGATATCGGTTGACTCCCGCATCGCTGTCGGCGTTGCTATCTTCGACGCCGGAGATATTTCCAAATCGCAGAATGTACTTGACGCCTGTATTCAGGATTACATCCAATTCGCCATTGGCAGATAGGATCTCGATATCACCGTTGGGTCCCGATGGAACAGGGTAGAAACCTCTTTGTGCGAGTGAGTTCACTGCTTCCTTGTCCGTCAGCAAATCCTTATCTGCACGCAGCGTTTCACTCATTCCATCTGGTTTCCGAACGACGTCAGCGATCTGCAAATCGTCCAACGCCGTCTTCAGTTCATCCAATTTCGCTTTGTTGAGGGGTGCGAGCGAGACGAGGTCGGCGGCAACGGGAGCCGCACCGGGCCGACTCGGGTCGTAATCCATCAGGCTGTTGAGTTTCCACTCAGTGCCATCGAGTCCGACGTCCGCGGTATAGTTCCGCGTGAGGCTTATCTTGCCACCCATCGCGAGTGAGGCGTTGTAGTCGAGTATTTCCAAACTGGAAAGTTCGATACTGCTAAGTTGAAGTAGGTCATTGTCAATCCATTCACGAAACGCGGTCGTTAACGGGCTATCATCAAAACGCACCACATAAACAGGGTCTTGCCCAGGGATGCGAACATACCGCTGTGACGGGTCATCTTTGGGAACGTCACCGATGATCAGTTCAGCGATGGTTTCCTGCTTGCCGTCCTTGAGCGTTACGAGTCGCCCCACACCTTCGTCGCCTACTTCCAGTTCCTCAAGTTTGGGTTCAGCTACGCCCAAATCATCGTGGTCCTCTGCCTTGTCGGTTTGGGTATCCAACACCTTGAGGGCAACAAATGCATTGGCAGCGTTTTTCATCTGCTCGAGTGCATCGGCTGGATATCCATCTCTCGATGGGATTGTCCACTCCTCCGTTTTCGGATCTCGGCGAACTTCAAACGTACTGAGCTGTCCGGTTTCATCGTCGAAGGTGACGATCTTCATACTGGACGCCGCAAGCGGGTCTGTGAATTGCTCGAACAGTGCGGTGCCGACACGGGACTCCGTTTGTTCCGCGGCTCTCGGCCATGAAACAAATGCGGCAACCATGCTGATGGCGATAGCGACACCGGCAAAAATCAAAGTTTTGATGACTTCAGTCACGGAACTTGTCTCTCTATTTCAAACGGCTTTTGCTGATATTTTCACGCTCACGTAGACGCCGAGAGGCAAATACGATCACGCCAACGCATAGTGGTGGGATGCAGGGCAGGGCAACTGCCCACACCTTCACCTGATTCTGAATCTTTGTGACATCTTCGGCAGCGCTGCGCTCGATCTCACTGATCTTATACTCGCGATCGAGTTCGGACTTGGTGCGTTTCACATCGAGTTTCCGCTGCTCTCGCTCCTGCAATGTTTGGAAACGTTGCAGTTTTGCGTTCAGTTCGGCTCGAGGCACCTTGCCATCTACGCTTTGCTTTTGAAGACCTTCTACTTCTTCCCGGAGTTTCTGGAGTTGCTGATCCATAGACTCCTGTGCTTCTCGCATCGTCGTGTCGTATTCGGTCTGGTACGCCTTACTTTCGTTCATCACCTTGCGGCGTGCTTCGTCTTTACGAGCGTCGATCATTCGCAGGCTGGCAAAAATCGGTTCATGTTTCCGCACTTCGATAAAGTCGGTCTCATCAGTGAGCCAGTCGATGCAGTTCAGAACGAAGGTTACGTTTTGGAATTGGAAGCGTGCCTCAGTCAACGTATCAGGGTCGGCTCGAATCATGGAAAATTCGGGAAGCATCAAGTCCGCGTCCGAGACGTACACCGCTTTGATCGACTTTTCTTTTCCTTCCACAGCTTCTTTGCCTTCGATCGCCATAGCGATTGGCAGCTCAGGCCGCGTGCCTGTGATGACCTCAGCGAAAGATACGCCACCGGTCATCAGATCCCGCATTCGACTACCGTTGATCAATCCGCTTTCGGTTCCGGTCCGGAGTAGGGGGATGTGTGTTAGTTTCGAGTCAGCTTTTGCTTCCACCGCACCTGGCACAATGGCTAGCACTTCTTTCATGCCGGCCGTAATGATGCTGTCTTTGCTCAAAGAACGACCCGGTTCGGTAACGCTGGGATTGGCTTCGTCTACAAAGATCCAGAGTTCGTTAGCGCTGTCTTTCAGCACCTCGTAAGGCATGTGGGACTGCCACACCAGGTCCGGTGTGTACATTCCCTGTGCATTGGCTTGCCCCGGTACATTGATTTCAAGTGCATCCCAAAGCTTGCGAATGTCACCTTTAGGAGCGGGGCCGCCGCCGCCGCCAAACATTCCACCCGGTGCCTGTTTGGGTGCGCTGGTGGGTGTGATGTATCCAGTTCCTACAGGAGCAGGATCTTCGAAGATCGCCACGGGCACACCTGCTTCAACCGCTTGCACCAATCGGTCGAGCTGTGCGGGTGCCAGAGATGAGGGCTGAACGGCAAGCATTGCGTCGTACAGGCCAGAAGTTACCGGAGAGTTGAGGTCAACCTCTTCCACCTCGTATTGCTTGGCGAGTTCATCGATAAGTAGATGTCGGCTGACCTGCTGCATTGACATGCCTTGCATGACGGTGCCGCCCATCAGTCGTGCGTCGGTTGCGACAACGCCAATGCGTTTCCGCTTTCCGGATGCCACAGTGTTGATCGATCGGACCAGCTCGTACTCGACCGGGATACCATATTCAAAAATCGGTACTGTGACTTTCTCGAGCCCCGACTTGAATGCTGCCCCCATGATCAGCTGTTTCTGCTGAGCGGTACCTTTTTCTCGCACCATGCGACTGACTGGCTGTATTCCGAAACGCTCGGCCGCAAGAGCAGCGTCATCACTGAATAGCTCTATGTCGTCGTAAAGATTGACCTCGATGGTGCGGTTCCGCTTTGCTGCTTCGCTGCGGAATTCCTTCAACAGGTTGACCAGCTCATAGCGAGTGCGTGCGTATACTTCCGGGATATCCTTGCTGATGAACGCATCAATGACGACCGGGCGGTCACCATCAAGTTCTCGGATCAATTGTTTGGTCGCCGGAGCGAGTGAGCTAACCTGTCCCTCGGTCAAATCCTGCCTGACAAAGTCCCAATTGCGGACCAGAATCACGCAGCTTGTGGTGATGGCAATCAATGCCGCGATTCGGACCAGATACTGCCATGCCATTGTATTTCCATCTTTTCCACCAGTCCAATGTCGGCGGCCAATCAACACCATGCACGTGTACAACGCGATAGCTGCGACGAAGCAAAAGTAGACGATCGAGGAACTACTGATCACTCCGCGACCGAAGTCGTCGAAAGGTCGAGCGATGCCAGCTCCGGATATCAACGATGCGACGGCACGGTTGGGACTGAATGACTCAGCCAGCGATGCGAAAGCCAGAGGAGCGTTGAATAATGCACCCAAGATGAAACCGACAGTCAAGTTACCGGTGAGAAATGAGGCCACCATGCCGATTGCAAGCATCGACAGCCCCACGAACCAGTAACCGATGTAGCTGCTGAAGATCAGTCCAATGTCCAAGCCGCCCTCGGTGAGGATAGCAAGGGTTCCGAATGTGCTGAGTTGGCTGAACAACAGCGATGCGGTGAAAATCGCAGCGGCTGACATGTATTTGCCAATCACGATATCGAAATCGTCTGCTGGCAGAGTTAGCAGCAACTCATCTGTACCTTGGCGTTTTTCTTCTGACCAAATGCTCATCGTGATCGCCGGTATGAAGATCAACATGATCAGCGGATACCAGAAGTTCAGTTGGTCCAGCGTCGCCAGGTTCTGGTTGAAGAACTCGTAAGGCCAGAACGCTGCCAGCGATGTCAGGAAAACGAAAATGCACAGGAAGACATAGCCCGTCGGGTTGCTGAAGTATCCGGTGAAGTTGCGTTTCATCACCGCGAATGCAGCCCGCTTGGTTGCTGACAGCAGTGCCACAATGGCCAGCAGGACTAGCAGAAATACTATGTCATAAAATAACAGGCTAAGCAGAGCCGTTGCGACGTTAGACATGATTGATCTGTTGCAGAGAAATGTGAAATTGATAGTTGCCGAAAAAATATCTCACTGGCGAATCGCCAAGGAAACCAGATTCGCTTCAGGTGTTTCAGACGCGGTCGGCGTGAGTCAATGTGTGGAATGCTTCATCTAAATCTCCACTGCCCGTCTTGCGAAGGGTGTCAACATCGCCCTCGTATACCAGCCTGCCTTCATTGATCATCACCACTCGGTTGGCCATAGCTTCCACTTCCTGAAGAATATGAGTGCTTAGGAGAATGGTTTTGGTCTCAGCGAGCCGCCGCATGGTGTCACGCACGCCCCTGATCTGATTAGGGTCAAGACCGGCAGTTGGTTCGTCGAGAATCAGAACGTCGGGGTCATGCAACAGAGCCTGACTCATGCCTACTCGCTGCTTGAAGCCCTTGGAGAGTTTGCTGATTGGCTTGTAGATGACAGAAGAAAGATCGCAGATGTCGATCGCCCGATCGATGTGGTCGCGTTTTTTTGCTGCTGGGATGCCCCTCGCCTCTGCAAAGAAGTCAAGCATGGACATGGGCGTCATCTCTGGGTACAGCGGCCCGTTCTCGGGCAAATATCCTAACCGGCGACTTCCAGCAATTCGGTCTTCCATCATGTTGTGACCGGCTATGCGAGCCTCGCCCTCGCTGGCCGCGATGTATCCGGTGAGCATTTTCATTGTGGTGCTCTTGCCAGCACCATTCGGGCCAAGAAACGCTACTAATTCGCCTTCGCTGACCGAAAAACTGACTTCTCGCGCTGCTGCGAATGGACCGTAGAACTTGCTCAGGCCGATCGCCTCGATCATCGGCCTTCGGCTCGCAGCAGGTTTGGAACCAGAGTCTTTCTGTTTGCTCTCTTCAGTAGTACTCATCAATACGGTCCGATGTAAATCAACACGGCAATTAAAAAATTCCACTTGATGACGCGAGACTTGCCCACGCTCTCTTCTTCAAACTTCGGATACGGTTTCACTTTTTGGGTGGTTCGTAACGCCGAAGCCTTAATTCTGGGTTTATTTGCCCTGGTTGTCTACTCGGGAACCAATCATTCGCTTCCAGCACTCACCTGCAACTGAACACTCGTGAATGAGGTAGTGAAGAGGGAAGGTTCGGATCTGGTCAACCGGTAAATACCTCAGTTTAACAGATTCGGAAGACGACCCGGTTTCATCACCCTTCGCTAATCGGATGCTCACTTAATTACGCAGTCAATTGCTCGACCAGCGAACTGACCGGTCACCAATCGACAGCAACTGAAGACTCGGTGAAGCCGACCGCTAGACTGATCACGTAGGCGGAGCGTTCATCGAGGTCTGCCTGACAGGCTATCTTCTACGGTCTGCACGCCTGCATGATTCGTAGCATGCGGCTTCGGCGTTGGTTTGGCTACCCAGGACGATAGGCGGCGTTTGTCGTTAACGAAGCGATTGAGTGCGTTGGGAACGATTTGATCCAACGGAATTCAAGCGGGCAGGACGCAAGCAGGGACGTCGAAATGCGTGTCGTAAACTCCAGACCCATGATCTTTCGAACTTGGGGAGTCGCTGAAATGCCAATGTTGACCATCAAGACCACTTAACTCTCGGTCTTTGATTGATGTTCAACACAATCGATGAACTCGCATATAAGCTGGGCATATGCTGAAATCTATGCCTAGCCCTCGCGTTTGATCCAAACTTTTCAGCTTGGGCCGATCCTTCGGGCTTGTGCAACGCCTTCGCGTTTATGCCAAGCCTTCGCGGGCGATGATGACGTCAGCACCTGGGGTCAGCCGTCGCAGCTTTCTGGCTGCTTCCGCTTTCTCCATGGTCCCTGCCTTGGCTCGAGCGATCAGTTTAGCTGTTTTCTTTCGTCGAGTTCTGAGACGACGAATTTCCCTGACGCGTTCGATTCCTGCCATCGTTTTTCTGCTCCTGAGCTTTGTTTGGTAAGTTGCTCGCAAATTGTGATGGGGGTTCCCGTCAGGTGGAACCCCGTTGTGGTGTGATTCTCGCATATTTTGGCTAAAACCGGCGGAAATGACTCTCTCGGGTCGCTGTCATCGGCGTGCGATCAGTCAAATGCTTAGATTTGCAACGATTTTTTGCGTTTACAAGGTTCCTGTTGCCCTGTCTGCCACTCATGTTCAGAGGGTTTCTCGGGCTTTTCCGGCACCGCAATCTGACCTCCGCGACACGCTGAATGCGGCGATGCTGGTCTCGCTTGTCGGGAACCTTGTCGGACCAATGACCCCCTGACTGCGGAATCAACCCTTCCAACAAGAGAAGTAAAGGCTCAAACGCGTAAGCTTTTTCTTATCACGTGCAATCGATACAAGCGATTCATTCGCCAGTGCCGCAGGCGAGCCGGGTCGGCAAGGAATTACGCGTAGGTGGCTTCGTTGCCAAGTTCTTGGTGACGTTCTGCGGGTGCTGAGCTTCAGTGAACGCTGAGTCTAGATGGAGGCTGGTTCAAGGTGGATGCTGGATGCCAGTAAAACTTCACGCAGAATTGCCAGTGGCATCGTCCACCTTGGGCAACACGCATGATTCAGTTTCGCAAGGCAGGTTTCTTCTTCTTCTTCTTCTTCTGCTGCTTAGGCGTGGTCTCGTGTTGGCTTAGCCATCACGACTTCTTCTTAGGCACGCCCTTCTTCTTGGCTTTCTTCTTCGTTGCCTTTTTCTTCGTTGCCTTCTTTTTCGCAGCCTTTTTCTTTTTCGCTTTCTTCTTGCGTTTCGAGGGTCCTTTCGCGGCACGTTCGGCAAGCAGGTCCAAAGCTGCTTCGAATTTCATCTCTTTCGGGTCCATGCCCTTCCGGAGGGAAGCATTTGTTTCGCCGTCGGTGACGTAAGGGCCGAACCTACCGTCAAGGATTTTGACCTCTTTCTCTGTGACGGGCGATGGTTGCTCGTACAGACGCAGAGGTTCTTTGGGGGTGCCTCTTCCTCGCTTTTTGGGTTCTTTCAGCAGGGCGATCGCCTCCTCCAAGGTCACTTCCAGCGGCGAAACTCCTGCGGGTAGCGAACGAGTCTCCTTTTCGCATTTTACATAGGGTCCGTAACGCCCGTCGAATGCTTGGATTGACTGTCCGTTTTCCGGATAGTCACCGAGTGTGCGGGGCAGTTCCAGTAATTTGCAAGCGAGTTCAACGGTCACATCGCCAACTTCCATTCCTTGCAGCAAGCCTTGATTTCGCTTTTCTTCATCATCCGGTTCGCCCAACTGGATGTACGGTCCAAAGCGTCCTACTTTGAGGTAGATAGGCTTTCCCGTTTCGGGATGTGTTCCGATTGGCTCTTCGACGACTTCGCTGGTAACCAGCAATTCCATCGCTTTTTCAAGATCCATTTCATCAGGTGGCATACCATCTGGGATCGACGCAGTGCGTTCACCCTGTTCGATGTAAGGGCCGTATTTACCGACTCTTACGAACACGTCTTCGCGATGCTCGCCGTCCTCGGGAACCCCCAAGAGAAACCTCGCAGAAACTTTTGGATCAATGGCTTCAAGTTTTTCGACCAATCTCGCTTTCAGTCCGACGTTGTGTCTGTCAGAGGATCCGTCGCCGAAATAAAACTTTTTTAGATATTCTTCGCGACCTACTTCGTCGCGACTGATGGAATCAAGAAAGTCTTCCAGTTCGGCCGTGAACTCGTAATCGACCAGCGGTCCAAAGTGATCTTCCATCAATCGGGTGACACTAAATGCACGCCAAGTCGGCACGAGTGCCGTCCCCTTTTTGATGATGTAGTTTCGTCTCTCGTCAGTAATTGTTCCGATGATTGAGGCATACGTACTGGGACGCCCGATGCCTTTTTCTTCCAGCGTGCGAGTCAGCGTCGCTTCAGTGAACCTTGCGGGTGGTTGAGTCGTGTGACTTTTCGGATCGAGAGCTTGGGCCGTGAGCGTGTCCTGTTCGGCAACGTTAGGCAGGATCTTCTCGCGGTTTGCAAGTTCTGCGTCAGGGTTGTCGCTACCTTCGACGTAGGCTCGTAGGAAACCTTCGAATACGATGCTTGTTCCCGAGGCGGTAAAGGTGGCGCCACCGCCCTCGATCGTAATGCTGACACGTTGTTTTTTTGCGTCGGCCATCTGGCAAGCGATGGTCCGCTTCCAAATCAGATCGAATAGTCGGAACTGGTCCTGATCGCCCAGTTCACCACGCACTGTCTCGGGCAACCGAAACGGGGTTCCGGCGGGGCGGATGGCTTCGTGGGCCTCTTGCGCATTCTTGACCTTGCCTTTGTAGACGCGAACGCCCGGATGCAAGAAGTCGTCCCCGTATTGGCTTTGTACCAAATCTCGGGATGCTCCGATCGCCTCCTTGCTCAGCGTCGTGCTGTCAGTACGCATGTAGGTGATGTAACCATTTTCATACAGCCGCTGGGCTGCATCCATCGTGCGTTTAGCACCAAATCCGAGTTTGCGGTTGGCCTCTTGCTGCAGCGTACTCGTGGTGAAGGGCGGTCGTGGACGCTCAGTGAATGGCTTGACTTCTACTTTGGTTACCTGAAAGTCGGCTGACTGTAATCGGGTTGCCAGAGCAGCAGCTTCTTTCTCGTCCAATTGCAGAAGCTCGGTGTTTTTAAGCTTCCCGTTCGTTGAATCGAAATCTTTGCCCGACGGGATCTTGCGGCCGTCTACTGCCGAGAGCATGGCCGACATCGACTCATTCTTTTCTGTCTTGAACGTCGCTTCGAGATCCCAGTAGGTCGCGTTGCAGAAAGCGATCCGTTGCCGTTCACGTTGAACGATCAGGCGAACAGCAACGCTCTGAACGCGTCCGGCACTCGTACCTTTGCCGATCTTTCGCCACAGCAGGTTCGACATGTCGAAACCGTACAGGCGATCAAGGATCCGGCGCGTTTCCTGTGCTCGCACCAGTGGACCATCAATTTCACGGGTGGCCTCTAACGCATTCGTGATTGCCTCCTTCGTGATTTCGTGGAAAACAAGTCGATGGACGGGCACTTTGGGCTTCAGGATTTCCTGCAAGTGCCAGCTAATTGCTTCTCCCTCGCGGTCTTCATCGGTCGCCAGATAAAGGTTGTCTGCACCCTTAAGAGCATCTTTTAATTTTTTTACCTGCTTTTTTTTGCCGTCGGGAACAATGTAAAGCGGCGCAAATTCTTCGTCCGTGTTGACCCCCAAATAGGCCCACGGCTCTTGTTTAAACTTCTCGGGGACCTCTTTCTTGCCGGCGGGCAGGTCACGGACGTGACCAATGCTCGCCTCGACTTGATATCCCGAGCCGAGAAATTTCGAAATTGTGCGTGCTTTTGCGGGTGACTCGACGATCACCAAGCTCTTGCCGGTGCTTTTTGCCATGCAGACGAAACAATCAGGTGTGGGGATACTGTTGTGAATTCAGGCGGGACTGGGAGTTTTGCAAAACTTAAGCTGACTACCGAAGCTTCTGCCAGACCGATTTGTAGGCAACTGTACGATAATGCCAGTTAAGTGTCTCTCAAGGTCAATCTCACCTTGACCCTTCAAATCCGGCGGCGATACGCTTTCGGTTTCTCAGAGATCAGGTAAAACACGTCGCAGGATACCCGGTCGGCTCGTTTTTCGGCTAAATTTCCAATTTGGATTAGTGAAAAACAGCAGGCAGATGCCGCGGCAGTGCTTGAACCATTACCAGAGACTTGGTTGATGAGGCTCGGTTGTCAAGGCGACTCACCAAACCTTTGTTACCCAAATTCGCAAACTACCCTCGAAATTTTTAGCTTCCATCCAGCTCCTTGAGCTTCGCGCTCGACTTGCTCGCTTCCAAGCGATGTTCCAATAAGTGAACGCGAATTGCACAAAAGACCGCTGGAATCGGTCGCATCCGAAAGCCCGCTCCTATGAATAACAGTCCTTTCGAAGTATTCCGCAGGAATTTGAAGCCACTGATGGTCTTTTTGACCGGCCTAGCGCTGTTTGCGTTCGTCGTGCTGCCTGTGCTTGACCAATACATGCGTCAAAACGCCGGCACCCGCAATGAGCAGGTGCTGGCCACCTTTGACGGACAAAATCTCACTCGGGAACGTGTTGACGGGTTCACACGAGGACACCGTGCAACCCTGTTTTTTCTGCGAGATTTGGCAGAGAGGACCCTGAAAAGCGGAAGAACACCGAAAACAGCGGGTTTCCAGCAGGGGCAAGATGGCAGCATCACAGGTTTGGGCATCAATCCTGAGCCGAGCACGGAAGGTTCCATCCGGACGTTCGTATTCGCTGGCCAGGCAACTAAGAAAGGCTTTGCCCTGTCTGACAGCGAGCTTGCTGTTTGGTTGGAGCGATTTTGCGACGGGCTGTACTCCGAGGCTCAACTCAATAGCCTCGCGAAGAAGATGTCCTCAAACTCAATGAATCTTCCCATGCTCAAGGAGCAACTCAGGCTTCATATGCTGGCCCAAGTGTTCATCAATCGAGGCTACGCAGGTTTGCGGATCACGACGCCGGATCAGACTTGGCGAAGTTTCAAGAAACTCAACCAGAAAGCAACCGCCAACACCTATGGAGTGCTCGTTAGCGACTACATGGATGAGGTAGAGAATCTCGCGGTTGACAGTGCCGAGGTGGCTGATCTTTACAACGAAGGAAAAGAACGATTTCCAAACCCAGAGTCCAGTGAGCCCGGGTTTCGGCGTCGCTATTCAGCCAAGTTTCAATACATCAGCGGCTCAGCTGAGAATTTCATGGCGGATGAGATTAGCAAGTTAACAGAGGAAGAGTTGCGTGCTGCCTATCAACTCAGGGTTGATGGTGCAAAGCTGATGTTACCCGAACAACCCGTGACGGACCCCAAGGCAGAGCCAGCAGCCGAGCCCAAGGCAGAGCCAGCAGCCGAGTCC
>CAXGRW010000089.1:0-12041 GCA_964012125.1 uncultured Rhodopirellula sp. | reverse complement strand
AGTTGTACTTCTTGCCGTTTCGCTGGGTTGATCACTGCGATTCCGGTACACCCATCGTTGAGCAAAAGGTCTTCAAAATCCAAGAGAATGCTCTTTAAGACCGGAACATCAATATGCTCACGGTAGAGGTCCTCTTGATCGTTGCACGCGTGGTGGCTCGTTTCAAGAACGACGTCGACGGTCGTTCCAAGTGGTTCAATCAGGTCAAGAAAAATGTCCATCAACGCGTGACGCGTGGCTGAGGCCATGATGACTGGAGTTCGCGTTCCACTTGCTTCATCGATGTACTCATCGAAGCGATAGCCCTGCTTGGGGACGATTTGTAGGTCGTAGGAGGGCCGAATCGCATCAGTCAGATCAAAGACACCGTAGGAGTCAATTCCCATGTGGGTCTGCAGTTCATCTTCTGAGAGTGACTCAAAACTGCCGTTTGCAGTGCCCTTGATAGCGTCGTCGGCCGCGCCACTGCGGAGGATGCGTTTCAGAAAGCCCATGATGAATTGCCGATTTCGGTCGCGAATGAGGAAATGAGGGGCGATTGGATGGTCACGTTGCCGCTCTCATCGAATCGCTTACACCCAACGGTAGGTCACGTCCGCGTGCAGGTTTGCCGAACCGGTGTTAGCTTCCCGGAAAGGTTTGCGAACCCTATCCGCAAAAGGTGCATTACCGCTTCAGGTGTCACTGTCCGCAAAATCCGAAGTATTCCGTGGCAGAGGGGCGGGGGCGGTCTTGCGGTTTCTGAGAAGACGGACTGTCTGAAAGCAATCAAAGACAGGCATCAGGGATCTTCGCCCGGGAGTTGTAGGACTCGGCAGTCCTCTGCGTTTACCCATGAGGCGTTTACCCATGAGGCGTTGACCTATGAGACCTGTCCTTGCAAGCAGCAATATTGCTGAGCAGATTCGCCCCGCTTTCAAAATCTCGCTGCGGCAGTTGCATTAACCGGAGCTGGGCAGGCCTCCATGCTGGCCAAAATGACGAGCCACCGATTCAAGCAGGGGATCAATGGTCTCAGCTTGGATCTTGTGGGGTGGCTGCCAGAGGTGCCAGCGTGCGGAGGGATGTTCCGTGAGGATCAACTCAGGTTTTTGCTGCAGAAAGCCCAAGAAGTAGCGGACTTGTTTTTCGAAAAGTTGGTCGCCCATTTTTGGATATTGAACTTGGTAGAACAGGTCAAATTCAAATTCTGGGTCGATCTCGATCGCATTGGCAGCAATTCCAGTTTCTTCCTCAGTTTCCCTGACAGCAGTTTCCAGAAACGATTCTCCGGCATCGCAGTGACCTTTCGGTAGATCCCAGCGGGTGGGGTGTCGCATGAGCAGAAATTCGACCGAATCTGGCGATCCTGTCATCAATAAAATGCCCGCAGCGGTAACTCTTTTTCTGGAAGAGATTTTCATGCCTTGTCGTTTATCAGGAGTTCCCTACAAAAGACTATCTTACGAGATCTTCGGTCATGGGAGGCTGGAGTCTGTTTTACCTGATGGGTCATCTATGAAGATTTATACACGAACTGGCGATACTGGCAGCACGGGGCTCTTTGGTGGGCCAAGAGTGGCCAAAGATGATGATCGAATCGAAGCTTATGGCACCGTCGATGAGTTGAATGCGGCGATTGGTACCGCTAGATCGGCCGAATTGGGGGAGGTCGTCGATTCACAACTGGAAATTATCCAGCATGCTCTGTTCGCGATTGGGGCCGAATTGGCGACTCCTGAGCCCGATGATCACAGCATGAGGATCATTTCAAACGCTCATATCGGTCAATTGGAGCAATGGATTGATGATCATGAGGGTGATTTGACGCCCCTTCAGCAATTTATTTTGCCCGCGGGCGACGCTGGTGCCACCCACCTGCACCTTGCCAGAGCCATCTGTCGCCGCGCGGAACGGCGGGTTGTCACGTTGGTTCGAAGGCACGAAACGAGTGTTTCTGAGGAGTTGATCATTTATTTGAATCGTCTCAGTGACCTACTTTTCGTGCTCACCCGTTCTGTGAACAAGATGCGGGGTGTTGAAGATGTAGGATGGGTGAAGCCCGATGGTGTCTCGCACGGTTCCTGAGCTGCAATTGTGCTGAAATCGTCGGTGGAACTCCTGTTTTGGCGTTCGTGTCTGCTTTGCCGTCAGCGATGCACGTTGCCGTAAGCGATCCGCAACATCCAAGTGATCTGCCATGGATTTCTGGTTTTGAGGTGGCTGTTCCCCTTTTTTGCCCGTCTGGTTCGATGGCCGGTCGGGTGTACAATATGGACTTAGAGAAGAAGCAACCTTTGCCCGTTGTGAGGTAAATAATCGTGAAAAAAGTCGAAGCCATTGTTCGTCACTTCAAATTAGAAGACGTGAAAAATGCCCTCACGGACCAGGGGATTCATGGAATGACGGTGAGCGAAGTTCGAGGCTTCGGTCGTCAGAAAGGTCACACGGAAATTTACCGGGGTACCGAATACGCCATTGATTTTGTTCCCAAGGTCAAAATCGAAGTCATTTGTACGGACGATAATTTGCAGATGGTCGTCGATACCGTTTTGCAAACTGCTCAAACGGGCCAAATCGGTGATGGCAAAATCTTCGTCACCGACTTGCAGGATTCGATTCGAATTCGTACCGGCGAACGCGGCGAAGATGCGCTGTAATTTTTAAACGGCCTCAGATCGTGGCCTGAGACCACTGATTCTGGCACCGATTGTGTCGGCACCCATTGTTCTGGCACTGATTGTTGAGGCACCAACACCTAGGGCTTGATGGCCCGGTTTTGAAAAGCGGCTCGTCACGCAGCGATTACCCGATGGAATGTTTGCAACCACGGGTAGTGCTAAGTCCCATGAATTGTCCGTTATAGGGCGACGAGAAATGTCCGAATCTGGACGAAGACGTTCTTATCTGCGCCCGCGCCGAGTATCTTCCCATGTCGATGAGACCGATCGTCTTACGCTGTCGTGCAGCACTCGAAGAGGGGCGACGAAAAGCCTTCGAACAACATCGCTCGGGTACTCCCGGGATGCAGGTTTCGACCCTCCTCGCTGATCTTTACGACGATGTTGTGCTTGATATTTGGCATGAAGCGATCCGCGAGCATGCCACTGATGAGCGTCTAACCGGACTCTCGTTGATCGCTCATGGTGGATTTGGGAGACGCGATTTGGCTCCTTACAGCGATGCTGATCTGATGCTGCTAACCACGCCAAAAGCCGAAAGTCTTGCCACCAAGATTGCAGGCAATCTGCAAAAGGATATCGGGGATTCGGGAATTGATCCGGGTTTTTCATTTCGCACTTCAAATGAAGCATGCCGAATGTCCTGGGAGGATCCGGTTATTTATTCCTCGCTTTCCGAGTCACGATTGCTTGCTGGCAGTTTGCGGCTGTACAGCAAGTACTTTTATGCGTTTCGACATGGTGCAATGCGACGTAGTTCAGAGATTGTCAGAAAAGTGGTTGCTGCGCGACGTGAAGAGCGAGGCAAATGGGGAGACACGGCCTATCTCTTGCGACCAAATGTCAAACGATCTCGTGGAGCCTTGCGTGATATTCAGCTCATCCGCTGGATTGGCTTTGCACGATATGGTGAGACTGATTTGGAAAGACTTGTAAAACTTGGAGCGTTGCCCGAAGAAGATTATCGCTATTTGAGGAAAGCTTACGCATTCATGCTGCGACTGCGCCACGAGTTGCATTTCCTTGAAGGTAAGACTCTTGATGTGCTTGATCGTGGGACTCAGTTGGAGATTGCCGACGAGTGGGGGTATGAGGGCAGCGAGGGGATCTTGCCCGTTGAGCAATTCATGCAGGATTATTTCGATAACACACGTAACGTCCGGTACGCTGCAGCCTACTTTGTCGATGACGCACAAAGCCGACCACTGATTCATCGTGCCGTAGAATCTGTCTTGTCAAAGGAGGTCGCTGAGCACATCCGCATGGGACCAACTCATATTTGGGTACCCAAGGATTACCTCGAGCAATTCGCTGCAAGTCTTCCAGATATTCTGCGATTGATGAGTCTCGCCAATCAACATTGCCGGCGAATCACTCACCAAACCTGGCAGGCGATCAGACAGGCAATGCAGGATCGTGTCTCACGACCACCTGATGCAAAAACAATTGATGCGTTTCTTTCCCTGCTCAGTCGACCCGGACGCCTGGCCCCGCTTCTTCGGCGGTTGCATGAATTGAGAGTCATCGAGCAACTCATCCCCGAATTTAAGCACATGCGGGGACTGCTTCAGTTCAATGCCTATCATAAGTACACCGTAGACGCCCACAGTTTTCGAGCTGTCGAAGCTGCTACGGAGTTGCAGAATGCTGAGGGTGGCATGGGGCGTCGGTACCGCCGACTTGCTGATAAACGTCTACTGCATTTGGCCCTGCTGATTCACGATATCGGCAAGGGCTATGAAGAAGACCATTCCATCGTCGGTGCAAGAATTGCAAAGGAAACAGCTAAGAGGTTGAACCTTGACCCTGTGACGGCTGAAACACTGGAATGGTTGGTGCTGAAGCACTTGGCCGTCAATGTAGTTGCCTTTCGGCATGATCTCAGTGATCCGCAGATTGTGTTGGCGTTTGCGGCGGAAGTAGGATCGATTCGTCGTTTGGAATTGTTGGTTGTCCATACCTATGCCGACCTGGTGGCTGTAGGGCCGGGCGTGGCAACTGACTGGAAAGTCAATCTGATCGAAGATCTCTATAAGCGGACGCGTCGATATTTTGATTCGGGAAGCCTGCCAGGCAGTCCTGATGATCCCGAAATAGAATTGAAACGCTCTGAAGTTCGCGAGCAATTGCAACAACTGAAATCCTACGAGCAGTGTGTCAAACTGCTCGATCGGATGCCATTATCATTGCTTAGTCGTGCAGATTCTGATCACCTTGCGAAGCAGATCGAACTTGTTGTTTGCAATCTCGGGGATGGAGCCTTGTGCATGAGCAGCTACGATGAACGATTCAATGCCAATCGTTACACGGTTATTAGACGTGAGGATGAACATTCCATTGGAACATTTGCTCGTGCGACAGGTGTGCTCAGTACCAGTGGTTTGACGATTATGCGTGCTCAGATCGAAATGGTGGGTGACCTCGCATGGGACAATTATTGGGTAACAGATCTGGAGGGTCCCGACGGACAGCCAGTTGAGGCACGCAACGAAACCATTTGCGCACGCGTTTGCCATCTCTTGGATTCACCCGATGAGCCACTTCCCGCTCACAGACGTAAGTGGGATTCGCAGAATCCTCGTGAAGGAGAGAGTGTTAACGTGCTTCCTACCAAAGTTGTATTCGATAATGAGACGGTTGAGCGATACACAATTCTTTCGTTCTTCGCCTATGACGAGGTAGGGCTGTTGTATCGAATTGCAGCGACGCTGGCGAAAATGAATGTCGTGCTCCATTTTGCCAAGATCGATACGCACCTCGATCAGGTGGCTGATGTGTTTTATGTGTCCGAGCCAGATGGCGCGAAATTTACTAACTCTGAAAGACGTGCAGCGATCCGAAATGAACTATTGAGCACGTGTTCCTAGGTGACCTGAGTGCTTGAATACGCGACCTTCGGTCACGGGCAGTTCGGGTTAGGTAAGGCGTGAGTGAACTGCCGCGTAGGTTAAGTTGGTGATCCACAAGGATGAGTCGTCTGTCTGCTCGTAGGTTTGTATTTCTTTCTTGGGGTTTTCCTTGTAACCACGCGGAGGCGCGGCAATCCTTCAAAGGTTCATTTTTCGCGATTGCTGGCTGATGCTTTGCGGCAACACAAAAGCCAGGTTTGTGCGTGACAGGAAACTCCTGTGAAGCAATCACAGGAATTTGCGGGACGACCTAAGGCTGAAGGCCATGGTGAGGTCGGACGCGAGATGAGATTCTGCGAAAATTGAAAGTTTACGTTTCTCCAGACACGGACGGTCTTTCTATGCGTATTCAAGCTCTCACACTCTTGATTCTGGCAACTCTGATCTCGACTGCCACTGCTAACGATGAGATCAAACGTCTTATGGCTGACCTCAGTTTTGGGGACGCAATGACGTCGGATGCAGCGACTTCCGCAACAGAGGCCGCTGAGCTAGCTCCACAGCCTGTTGCACCGCTTTCGTCGGATAAGGTTGCGATGGAGGAGGTTGCGATGGAGAAAGCACCTCCCGTCAGTAATTTTGCGACGTTACCTGCTTTCACGGAGCTTGTTGCTGCTGGACCTGCCTTACAATTGCCGCCAAATTCTGCTCCCAGAGCTGTGTTGAAGGAACCCATGCCGAACGCGGCTCCATTAACCGACATCAAGCTATCGCAGGGGGCTGAAGCAAGCTCACCCAAGGTAGCTTGGGTTCAGCCCGTTGAGACCAAGTCCGTAGGCCATCGTAATCACAGTTCGGCTTGTGCGCCACATGGTTACGAGATGGGAATCGTTTGTCGGCCCCGGGTCTCGCCCCGTCTGCCAACTTCCACGTTCTTGCAGTATTTCAGGGGTAATCCTTGTTACTCAAACGTCTGGGACGGATATCACATTGATTGCCGCTCTCATCATTCACACCTACACGGTGAGTGTGACTACTTCACAGGGAAGAATTCCGGTTGCGAAAGCTGTGACGGTCGGAAACGCCGCTAGGCTGTAAGACTGACAGCCTTTCTCTGTGCTTTGAAAAAAAGTTTTACGCTGGACCACTTCTGGTTCAGCCGCCTCAGCGTTTATGCCGATGACATTCATACCATGGATTGGGAGGGTGGAACGATCGGTGCCATCGTTCCAGCATTGATGGGCCATGGTGAGGCAGGGAGGGCTTCACCATGGCCCTTCTCTATTTGGTCACTGTCTTTTTGCTGATCGTAGCAGCCAAAGACGGGACGCCAGAGAAGGGAGTCTTAGCGAGTCAGGCCTTGGCTTCGTTTTGCGTTTAGCAACCTAGAGATGAAGTCAAAAAAACAGCCGCCAGTGCTTGAAGCTACTTACGGCTGTGTCCAGTTGGTGAATGGGTCGAGCTAAGATTACGAGAACAGTTCGTCGATGATCCCGCCGTCTCGCACCAGCGTGATCGGCCTCCCAGTGCTGGTGTCGTATTCCATCGTGGGGTCAATGCCGAGGTTGTGATAAAAACTGGCCGCAACATCATCAGGTGAGATCCCCTCATGCCGTGGGCCTGAAGCATTGTCATCGCTCTCGCCGATGATTTGGCCACCTTTCACTGCACCGCCAGCCATCAACATGAACATACAACGTGGGTAGTGATCTCGCCCACCCTCGGCGCTTCTGGAATTGATTTTGGGCGTTCGTCCAAATTCACCCGTCACAAACACGGCGGTCGTTTCTAAAAGACCTCTTTGTTCCAAGCCAGTCAGTAGGCCGCTTAAGCCAACATCCAGCTTGGGCAAATTATTGTCCTTCAGCTTGCTGAAGTTGTCAGTGTGAGTATCCCATCCCCCAAGTTGCACACTGACAAGTCGGACTCCTGATTCAACCAAACGCAGGGCTAGCATGCAGCTCTGGCCAAATGACTCTTCACCAAATTGTTTGGAAAAGCTCTCGGGCTCCTGGCTGATATCAAACGCTTTTCGTGCTCGTTTCGATGTAATCATCGAGTAGGCTTGGTCGCCGAATTTGCCGAGGCCTTCAAGCAGCTGATCGTTCTTTTCCAGCCCTGCGAACCTACGATCCAGTTTTTTCAGCAGTTCTTGACGTCGTTGGACTTCGTCGATGCCAATGCCTCCACCTAATGAGATCCCACGCACCGAGAATGGTTTGCCAAAGTCTGGTGATGAGTTCGTCTCGAGGGCTGCATAGCGGATTCCAAGGAAGCCAGCACCTTGTCCGGCTTTGGGAACAGCCACAAGGCTAGGGATTTCGGTTTCACTTGGGTGTTCTTTGGACAGCACAGAGCCGTAGCTGGGGTACTCTAACGCCGGAATGGGCTTGCTGCCCGTGTTCACGTACTCACGTCCCAGACGGTGCGCCGCTAGGGTATGACTCACTCCACGTAGGATTGCAAACTTGTCAGCGACGGCCGCTAATTTTGGCAGGTGTTCCGAAATTTGAATGCCTGGGACATTGGTGGCGATCGGATTGAAACTGCCACGGAACTCACTTGCCGCGTCCGGTTTCATATCGAATGTGTCCAAATGCGATGGGCCACCGGGCAATTCGATAAAGATTGCCCGGTCCGCGCGGCCGGCCTGTACCTGCCCGGCATGAGCCATTTGCATGTAGTTGCTCAGGGTCAATCCACCGAGTGACAACACTCCAGCTTTTAGCATATCCCGGCGTTGCATTCCGTCACATGTGCGATGTAATTTCATGAAAATGACTCGTTGTTTGTCAGTTTACGAAGAGTAAATTCGGATGTTTTAGCGAGGACGCGGTAGCTTTGAACTAATACCGGCGAGCCAGCAGGGAAATTCATTCAATGACTGAGAATGAATTCCTTTGTATTTACAAGTGCCCAAAGAAGCGATTGAATACCATCAGCAGGCGTCTTGGACTGTTCAACGAATGCCACTGATATTTCAGCCTCTTCCTGATCCGGATAGCGACTGAGGGTTCGCAGATAGGCTTCCTCGATGAGCTGTTCCAGTGTTTTGGTAGAACTCTTGAGCGAAATGGGAGCGTCAAGTTCGGGCCAGGCATTCGTATCTTTCAAGAGCACCGATAAATTTGGAACCGCGAACTTGAAAGGCTTCAGCTTCGCAACCAACCGTTTGCGATCTCGTTGAAGTTGTGCTTTCGCTTTTGTCTGCCGCTCGAGGGGCAGTTTTTGGTACTGGGCGATGCGTGCAAGAAACTGCTTGCGGTAGTTTTCTGCCCGCTTTTTTACCGTCGCAGCACGAGGATCAAGACTACTGCGTGGCCCTTCGACGCCGAGCTCCGAACAGGCTTGAGCTACCCAACCGTTCTTGTCGCCGAGCCGTTTGTGCATATCTGCATCGTTGCGTAGGTAGATGGATTGCAGCAGGCTGGGCGCGTCACTGCGATCACAGTCGCAGTTGGAGTCCCGCATGGATTGCCCGAAAACTTCCAAAGCGAAGTCTTGCTGATTTCGACGCTTGGGTTTTCCTTCAGCAATCGCCATTTCATTAACTTCTGTTCGCAGTTTCTCTGCCTGACTATCCGAACCAGTCGCCAAGATTACAGCATCGTAGACAACTTCCGCAGGCAGTCGTCGTGGAACATGATGAGAGAAATTTGTACGATCCATTGCGTTGGTAACATTGGTGTCTGCGGAACGCTGATAGGTTGCACTGGTCGCAATTTTTTTATGCAACCACTTTAAATCGAAGTCGTGTTTGATGAACTCGTTCGCCAGATGATCCATCAAGGGTTCATTGGTGGGGGGGTTGGCGAGGTTCATGTCATCAGTGGGGTTCACAATGCCATCGCCGAAGTAGTTACTCCAGACACGGTTGACGATCGCTTTGGCGAAGTAAGGGTTTTCAGCAGATCGGAGCCACGCCATCAGTGCATCGCGAGGGTCAGCGTCCAGTGTCACCTCTCCTTTTTCGCCGAGAATTTTACCGGAGGGAATCGAAATCGGTCGTGATTTTCCTCCTTTGCGTTTGATTTGTGCCTGTGCTTTTCGTTGTCGTAGGATGCTGCTGTCATCGAAGACTAACTCGCCAAAGGGGATAGTTTTTCCTTGTTGAGCAGCTTTTTGTACGGCCCGACGCAAGTCACCGCCCTTCAGCTTTTTACCGTCGGTTAGCACATCCAGCAGTTCTTGACGGTCCTGTTTCGCATCTTTTGCAACGAGCGTCCCGGAGTAGCGAATGGGCGTGAACAGTTTGGAAAAACGTTCGAAATCGTTTTTCGACCAACGGTCGAAAGGATGCTTGTGACATTGTGCGCATTCAATGCGAACTCCCAAGAACGTGTAGGCAAATCCAATGGCGCGTTCTTCAGGTTTCTGGAAATTGCGACGACCCCAAAACATCGGAAGCCCATCACGTTTGGCGAACAGTTCTTCGTTACCCGGTTTGCAAGCCTCCGTCATCGTTTCACAGTACGATTTGTAGTCTTCTTCGGGTTGACGGTTGTCGGCCGCAACGATGCCTTCGACGATGTCATCATACGCCATGTTGTTCGCAAGACGCACACGTAGCCACTCGTACCAGAGTCGGGTGGCAGCGTTTCGAATTGGAAAAACGTTTGTGAGTTGCTCATCACTGTTGCCAGTCCAGTCAGAAAAGCGAGTCGCCCACCAAGCCGCATAGCCCGGCGAATCAAGTAAACGCTCGATCAAACGCTCACGTTTGAGAGGTGAGTCATCAGCCAGGAATTCGCGAACCGTGTCGGCATCAGGGAGTATTCCTGTGATATCCAGAGATGCTCTCCGGATGAACTCAGAATCCGTGCATGTGCCTGAGGGAATGATTCCCAGTTTGTCCAGTTTTTGCTGCACTAGCCGATCAATGGAATGTTTGGATTCGGCTGCTTTTGATTTTGAAGGAGTTGGTGTCCCCACCGGTCTCAGCACGGGCACAGGGATGACTGCCTTGTCGTAGTAAACAACAACGTGGGTGTCACCCCGATCACCAGATTTGATCCGTCCGGTTTCGTCGATGTCAGCAATCGCATCGTTGTTAGAACTGAATCGACATAGTTCAGTTACGTCCTCAGAAGTGCCATCTTTCCAATGTGCGACCGCAGTTAAATTCACAATTTCGTTTTCGTCGCTAAACACTATTTCTACAGGGCTGACATCGACTCGATCCAGTTCGCGAATAGCCTTGGAATCATACAATGCTCCCGCTTCGACCCACCGTTGCAGTACATGGTGCTGCCAGGTGCCTTTGTCAAAACGTTTCCCGCCCTCATGAACGTCTGCATCACTCGGCTTGGAAAGCATTAGGCTTTCGGCCACGTCGTCGACATCGACACGTCCCGTGGCTTCATCAAGCAACGCATCATGATCTGCTTTGAAATCATAGCCAAAGAGTGAAAGCTGAAATCCGCCTCGGCCTTGAAACGAACCATGGCAGGCCCTTCCGTTGCAGCCAAGTCGGCTTAGAAGCGGGATTACGTGTTTCTGAAAGTCAGGGACCTCTGTTGTATCGTCCTTGGCGAACCTCTCGCTGAGTGGATCCAATATTTCCGTTGCTTCACCTGAATTGTCCCCAGTCCGGATTTTGACCTTTGCTGGCTCAGCAGAGACCGGGGTGATGGTGGCATTACTAAAAAACATGCACACACAGGTGAGGGATAGGATTCCGACCGGCAGAAGTTTCTGGCAGAGAAGGATCATTGGCTTGGTCATAAAGGAAGCTGGTGGGAAAGGGTAGGGCAGGCCACGTTCACTGTTCAGATGAAGTGGTTTTTGTCTTTCGTCTATTTGTCTTTGAATCACTGGTGTTTTGCGTTTTACCAGCAACAGGCTTTCGATCTGCTTTGCGTAATAATGTTGCGTAGACTGCATCCACACTGTTGCTCGAATCTTCTTTGAAGGTCGACAGGTTTTTTTCCGCTGCAGCAAGCAAGGTTTGGTCACGAGCGAGACGCTTCCGCAATAGTTCTACGTCGTACTGCATCTTTACCTGTTTTGCAGAGTGCAAGCGAGCAACAGCATCTCGCAGTTTGTTTCTGTCCTGCACTTTGTCGCGTACCTTGAGTCTTGCCGTAATAAGATTTGCTTCTGTCCCCGCCTTGAGAAGTTCCAACTCGACTTGAAAGAGTCTCTCATCCCGCTTTTGAGCGGCACTAAGTTTCTTCGCTGACCGCGCCAAATCTACAATGGCTCGCTCGTATTGTCGCGTTTGATCAATCTTCAGCTGTTGTAGAAGAGGTGTCAGTTGCGGCAGATGCTCACTCACTAATTGCATCGCGAGTTGTTCGCTTTGGGAAGTCAGTTCACGATTCTTTACTTGCGGCTTCGATTTCGGCGGCTGTGTAACATTCTTTCGGTTTGGATCTGATCCAGAATCTTCACTGTATGACAGTGTTGGACCAGCAAGCAGCATGCAAACACCAAGACCAGTCAGTAAGGATTTTTTTGCGAAGTTAGCCATCATTTGTTTCCATTTCATGAATCTCAAATGCCGCTGTAAACATCCACGAGAACGAGTCAT
>CAXGRW010000088.1:0-12317 GCA_964012125.1 uncultured Rhodopirellula sp. | reverse complement strand
AGCGACTGAAGCCCCTGCCGCATTGGAAAACGCATCGGGATGACTCTGATTCCACGACACTTCTCCCCTATTCCACGACGCTCCTCCCCTGCCGCCGCCCCTGCCAAGACCGCGTTCAGGCACAAAAAAACCCGTCGGGAATCAATCCCGACGGGCTTCATTTCGATATCGCGATCATTCTGACTCGCGATCATTCTGACTCGCGATCACAGCGGCTCAACGACACCCAGAGGCTCGCGAACCTTGAAGCTCTTACGAGATGCGGGCGACCAAATCGAGCACTTTGTTCGAGTAGCCCCACTCATTGTCGTACCAGGCAACAACTTTGACGAAAGTACCATCAAGCTGAATTCCGGCACCAGCATCAAACACGGAAGTGCAAGACTCACCGCGGAAGTCAGTCGCCACGACCTTGTCTTCTGTGTAGCCAAGAACGCCTTTCATGCTGCCTTCGGAGGTGTCCTTCATGACCTTGCAGATCTCTTCGTAAGTCGCCTCTTTGTCCAGTTCGACAGTGAGGTCAACAGCCGATACATCGGAGGTTGGCACTCGGAAAGCCATTCCAGTCAACTTGCCGTTGAGTTCAGGAATGACTTTTCCAACAGCTTTGGCAGCACCAGTGCTGGAAGGAATGATGTTCTCAAGAATACCGCGTCCGCCACGCCAATCTTTCTTGGATGGACCGTCGACAGTTTTCTGAGTCGCAGTTGCTGCATGAACAGTCGTCATCAAACCACGCTTGATACCGAAGTTGTCGTTGAGCACCTTAGCGATGGGAGCAAGACAGTTTGTGGTACACGAAGCATTGGAGACAAAGACTTCTCCATCGTAGGAGTCGTCGTTGACGCCCATGACGAACATGCGAGTGTCGTCTTTCGATGGTGCCGACATGACAACTTTCTTCGCACCAGCATCGATGTGCCCTTGTGCCGAATCGGATGTCAAGAAAATGCCAGTCGACTCAACGACGACATCAGCACCCACATCACCCCATGCCAATTTCGAAGGATCTGTCTCAGCAGTGACCCGAATTTCCTTGCCATTGACAATCAACTTGCCATCTTGGGTGGAAACTTCACCTTGAAAGCGACCGTGAACGGAGTCGTACTTGAGCATGTATGCCAGATAATCAACTTCCAACAAGTCGTTGATTGCTACAACTTCCATATCGTCGCGAGCTACTGATGCTCGAAAAACCATGCGGCCGATGCGACCGAAACCATTGATACCGACCTTGATCATGATTGTTGTTTCCTTTTGCTGTTAAGGCGTTTGTGTTGAGGGTTACGAGTGGTAAATGAGCAACAAGAAACACTCAGCACGCCGGGTATTTCTTCTAACATTCAGAATGGAACAATTGCTGATGATGTCCGCATGGGTATTGGAGCCGCTGTATCGCGTCGTCTTGCAGCGAACGCCGTCGACGACGCTGCAGGTCAATCTCCAGTCGCGTTGCCAGTGACGTCAGCCACTCGACACGACTCACCGATGCCTTGCCACAGTGGTGGCACCTCAACAACAATCGTGGTGAAATCAATAACGGTGATGACACCGGGTCATTGAAATCGTGGTGGAGTGAGAACCTTCATTCACCCACTCCGTGACGCGGATTATAGGAATGCAAACTCAAAATGAACCAGCCCCCGCGTCAACAGCCCGCCAGCAGCATCGATCCGGAACAAGTTTCCAAGGCCAAGACCACGCCCCCCAGGCCCCCTGAGACCCCAATTCCCCAATGGAGACGGCCCCGAGGCGTTGCCCCTGGCACTTGGGAATATGTTCATCAGCGGTCGATAGCCGACCATTACGACGCTTTTGTGGCAGATACGCCGCTATGCGGCCTCGATCAGCAAATGCTGCAAGAGTCTCTCCCCGGCCCAAATCGACCTCGGTCCGAGGTCGTGATCGACCTCGGATGCGGCAGCGGACGAACCGCTTTGCCACTGGCAGAACGTGGCTATGACGTGATCGGGGTCGACCTAAGTCGTGCCATGCTCGAAATCATGAATGGCAAATTCAGGGCCGGTTGCACCGCTGGCACAATATTTCCCGTTCAGGCAAATCTGGTCGAATTGGGCTGCTTTGCCGAACAAAGCGTGGATCATGCCGTCTGCCTGTTCAGCACCATAGGAATGATCCATGGCCGATCCAATCGGCGATCCATGCTCAATACCCTCTTCAAACTTGTACGTCCCGGTGGGACCTTCATCCTGCACGTCCATCATCGCTGGGCTGCCCTGAGAGAGCACCAGGGGATACGACAACTCGCCCGATCGTGGTGGAATGCGATCCGAGATCGAAACAGTGAATTCGGTGACTGCACTTACGCCTATCGAGGACTGCAAAGCATGTTCATGCATCGCTTTTCAAAGCGAGAACTCAAACAGGACCTGCGAGCCACTGGATGGACGCTCGGCAGGATTGATCCAATCTCCATTGATGGCTCACAAATCAACCGCAAAACCGTTCTGCCCGGAGGCTTTGTTTTCCATGCCGTCCGGAACTCTAATTCCGAATGAACTCCGCGACTTTGCATCATGAATGCCACACCGAAGCACCGGACGTAGTTTGTTCTTGGAAACGCCGACATCTGATGACCTCAAAGAACCCGGTGTTGGTAGACTGCACTAAGCTGCCTCGAAACACGTTCCATTGACCAACCAGACGTTTCTCAAGTCTTCCAACTGATAGCACCAACCCCCACCTCCCCAAGCACCATAGCAGAACCAACGAATGCCCAATGCACTGCAGTCACTGATCGACACAGGAACAAAACTGTACCTTGACTCAGTCTTGCCAGAGGAGGTCGACAAAAACTTGAAGTGGGGTGCCGTGGGAGCCACCAGCAATCCCGCGATCATCTCAGCGATCGTCAAACAGGGTGGCTTGGATCACGAAATCGAGTCACTCATCGAAGCCGGACTTGACGACGAATCTGTTGCGTGGCGATTGACCGATAATCTCGTCACCGATGCCCAGAAAAAGTTTGAACCTATTCATGCCTCAACGGAAGGGAACGCTGGATGGGTCAGTTTTGAACTTGACCCGCTACTGGAAGACGCCGAACTTGGTCTAAGCGATCAGGACCGGACAGCCCGCTACATCGAACTTGGTAAACACTATACCCAAGGCCATTCCAACCGAATGATCAAAGTTCCGGCTACACCCGCAGGAATTGGTGCATTGGAGGAACTGGCAGCGGCAGGCGTGACACTGAATGTGACATTGATTTTCACAGCAGACCAATACACTCAGGCTCGTGAGGCGGTCTGGCGAGGAGCCCAACGAAGATCCAGCCTGACCGATTTCAAGAGCGTTTACAGCATTTTCATTTCCCGCATTGATGTGTATACCGAACAGGAAATTCCCAACCTGCAAACGGAGGCTCAAGGCCTGGTCGGAATCTTAAATGCAAAACGCGTCTGGCAAGCCAATCAGGATTTCTGGAATGACAAAGGCCTGAGACTGCAGCAGGAACTGATTTTTGCCAGTACCGGCACCAAGAAACCGTCTGATCCTGCATGGAAATACGTGCAAGCACTGGCAGGCAGTGACATTCAAACCAACCCACCTGAAACCAATGCAGCAATCGCCTCAAGTGATATCGAATTCTGCCGAACGGTTGATGTCATGCCAACACTGCAGATCCAGCAGCAAATTGACTCAAACATCGACATGCAGACGATGCACGATGTGTTGATGAAACAGGGCGTGGACAAATTCGTGAAACCCCAACGCGAGTTACTATCGCTGATTGCGAAAAAGCGGAGTGAACTCACTGATAACTAAGCGTCTCGATGGTCAAACATTGAACCGATATCCAACAGGAACTATCTGCTGTTTTTTGATATCCGTTGTTTAACTGCAGATCGTGGTATCAAGCTGGCTCAGGCAAATCACCAGCGCCAAAGGAACGGGGCAACAGCTCAGACAGGTTGCAGACAGTGCGTGCTCCATCGATCAGGTTAACGAGGATGATGGGCGTATTGAGACCGAACTCAGCGAGAAATTGTCGACATGCCCCACAAGGTGGCACTCCGCCAACGCTTGCAATCGCCACCCCTCGCCATTTGCGATAGCCAGCGGAAACAGCTGCCACAGCAGCGGCTCTCTCGGCGCACAGCGATAAGCCATAGCTGGCGTTTTCCACATTGCACCCTACAACCACTTGCCCATCGTCCATCAAGATCGCAGCTCCTACTTCAAATTGACTATAAGGAGCGTAGGCACGTCCGCATACATCCACAGCGGCAAGAGCAAGCTGTTCGATTCTTCGGTCACTCAACTTGGGCATGCAAACATCCGTCAGGAGGAACTCAGGGGAACAAGGAGCAAACGCGAGGCGTCTGCGTGAATCTGCGATGACCTTGTGCTGACCGAAGGCCAAAATCAGTGGCTACTTTCCATCGCTGCTTATCGAAGTAAATCTACACATCCGCAATTTGTCTATGCAACACCAGCGGCCTTGCAGCAACGGGAGCATCGACCACATCGACTGCATCCTGCAGTCCTTCAACATACTCGCTGACGCGATGCCGCGCACAGTAAAGCGTGAGCAGTGGGTCTCCCTTTTCAACTGAATCACCGATCCGTCGATGCACTTTCAAGCCGACGGCGTGATCAATTTGATCACCTTTCTTCCGACGTCCACCGCCCATTGAAACAACAGCACGCCCCAAGGCCCGGCAGTCATACCGTCCGATCCAACCAGCGTTTCCAGCATGAATGACGTGTGATTCAGCGAGCGGCAACGGACCTTGCCACCTGCCCTGCTGTGCGCGGAGCATGCGTTCAAACCGTTCAAAAGCGAATCCCTGATCGATCATTTGCCCAAGCTTCATTTTTGCCTGCTCCACGTCGTCGACCACTGACATTTTGAGAAGCAGCGTCGCACCCAATTCAATCGCAAGATCACGGACAATTCCACTCTGCCCCTGCAAAACCTCAACCGCCTCGTTGACCTCACACGCGTTGCCCACCGCCTGTCCGAGAGGTTGATCCATATCGGTTAGCAAAACCGAAGTAGGCAATCCGGCATCGTGACCAACTCCCACTAGCGTATCGGCCAACTCATGCGCAGCGTCCAGTTCCTTCATGAATCCACCTGCACCGACTTTGACATCCATTACCAGGGCATCCAGATCTTCTGCCAACTTCTTACACAGGATGCTCGCCGTGATCAGCGGGATGGATTCAACCGTTCCCGTCACATCTCGCAATGCATAAAGTTTCCGATCAGCTGGGGCAATCCGATCACTTGCCGACTTGATGAACACGCCTGCATCTGCAAGCACTTCTGCGGATTCCGAGGGTGACAAGTCAATTGTAAATCCAGGAATCGACTCGAGCTTGTCGAGCGTGCCACCACTGATCCCGAGGCCACGACCGCTGATCCTCGGAACATCAAATCCACAAGCAGCCAAGGTTGGCGCTAGCACCATGGATGTCTTATCCCCCAGCCCTCCGGTGCTGTGCTTGTCTACCCGCAGACGCTCGGGATTAGTCTGATTTCTAGGGAGCCGGTCTCCACTATCCAACATTGCTTGGGTCAAAGCCGTCGTTTCCCGCCGATTCATCCCCCGCAAGCAGACAGCCATCGCGAAAGCAGACATCTGATAATCCTCGACATCGCCATTACAAAACCCATCAATCAGAAAGTGTATTTCCTCGTCCGTCAGAGCCTGACCCTCTCTTTTCTTGACCAACAGGCTCGGGATGTACATGTGTTCGCCGCGGATTTGAGGAAGACGGACCATACAAGGTCTTGAATGCCCGTTATATTGCATGGGCGAAGAAAAGGCGATTCGATTTGGATCTTCCCTGAAGACGATCTCTCGCAGTCACTGCAAAAACACGACCACTGGATTCAGCATGTACAACGTTTGGTGCAACAGATGCTCCGAAAATGACACATTTACCAACGGCACGGCGATCGATCTTTTTGGTAATCAGCGGTTGTCTGGCTTTGCTCAGATGCCAAGCTTGACCAGCTTGTGTGCGGCCATGCTGATCATTGTCTCCAGCATGAGTGTGGTCTCTGCGGATGATCCCGACTTGGGAAGCACAAGTGTCAGCGAGGAGAGGCCTTCCCGCCCGGATGCAGCGGAATCTCCAGCCGGCAAAACAAAAATTGACATCAGTGATTTGGATTTAGCCGAACTGGAGTTGCTGGTTGGCCCCCGTGCTTTATCACGAGCGTTCCGGAATGCGGCTCGAAAAGCAACTCCCGCCACCGTAACGATCCTGTCTTACGGCCAAGTCAATGTGATGGCGAATCAAAATCCACCTGCCGCGCCGGCTAACCCTCTTCAAGGTGACGCCCAACCAGAAGAAAGCCCCGAACCGGACAAGAACCAACTCACCGGTGTCGGTAGTGGCGTTATCGTGTCGAAAGATGGAATGATCATTACTAACAACCATGTCATCACCGGCGCAAAACGAGTGGTAGTGAAACTGGCTGACGAAACCGAGGTTGAAGCAACGGCAGTTCGCGGTGATGTCGATAGCGACGTAGCAACACTCAACATTGAACGCAAAGGCGGCTTCCCTGCAGTCGAACTTGGCAACTCGGATCTACTAGAAATTGGTGACTGGGTGCTGGCGATCGGAAGTCCGTTCCGTCTGGAAGCGACCGTCAGCGCGGGCATCATCAGTGCGAAAAATCGGGCGTTGCGGCGTATCAGCCGCGGCCGTCTGCTGCAAACGGATGCTGCGATCAATCCAGGCAACTCTGGCGGACCACTGGTCGATCTGGATGGACGCGCCATAGCAATCAGCACTGCCATTGCCTCACGCAACGGTTCTTATCAGGGAATCGGTTTCGCAATTCCGATCAATCAGGCCAAATGGATCGCCGATGAGTTGGCACAACACAACAAAGTACGCCGCGCCGCCATCGGAATCCGCATGGCGGAATTGAATCCAAAAATCGCAGGCAAATTCAAACTGCCCGTTGGCCTGGGCGTACTCGCTTACCAAATCACCAAGGACTCAGCTGCCGAAAAGGCGGGGATTGAACCGTTGGATGTAATACTTGAGTTTGCCGGCGAGAAAGTCAGCGACCCAAGCAGCTTTCAAGAGATTGTTGAACGCAAACCTGTGGGTTCGATCCAAGACATCAAAATCTACCGAAAAGGCAAAGAGATCATGCTGAAGGTGGAACTGGCGACCCTCGAAGACCCCACTCTGCAAAAAGAAGAGGCAAAGCCGGAGGACTCCAAAAATAAAAAGGGTCAAAACGGTTCGGAGGCCAAAAAGAACAAAACTTCCAAAGCAAATCCTGACAAAGCCAAAAACGAAGGCAAAGATCAAAAGAAAGACGATTGAATAGCAGCACGGTCAGGAACACCAAGTATTCCTGAAGCGGCGGTCAGTTCAAACACAGCGACAGATCCTAGTGGCGAGACGAAGTGACTGAACCACAAGCGGCTCATGTCGCGTGGTCGGTCAAACGTCAATGATTTCGCGAATGAAGTTTGGATCTGGGTCACTCTTGCCCTTCTTGTCGCACTTGAAGAACTCGCTCACGTAGCGAGTTGTCGTGCGTTTTTCTGGCACCTTGAAGCGATCACCCTTCTGCAGCACAGGCCGATACTCATCCATCCGTCCGAATTGACGGGTGCCGGCAGCCTGGCAAGGGAACCAATGGCCTTTACCGGAAGCGTCCTCAAGATAGAACTCGGGATAACAGTGCTCGGGGATCCAGACCATGCGAGCAGGAATTTTTGCATTTCTGCACAGGGCGACGAACAGACTCGTCATTTCTTCACAATCCCCGCGTCCCTCTCGCAGCGCCTGAGAAGCGTTCTTCAGTGAACCCTCCACGTATTTGACTTTGTCGCGCACAAAATCATAGATCTGCTCAACACGCGCCCAAGCGTTGGGAACCTCTTCTTCTGCAAGCCCCCGCCACGCAGCCTTGATACGTGCATTACTGCTGTCGATGTACGGACTACTTGAAAGAAAGAACCGCAAGTCACGCCCTACCTTTGCCGGGATCACGAGATCGTCAGTTTGAGTGGGCCCGACAATCCGTGATCGTTCAATAGCAATATTGAAAGTCATTTCCACGGTGGAACCTGCTGGTACGCGTGCCATTTTCAGCATCACCTGCTTCACCCCACCGCCAAGTTCACGGGTATCCCATGCCGTGATCTGTGGATCGATGGTACGTCCCGTGACTGTCACCTTTTGCTCGGGCCAATTCATTGGAACTGGAAAAGTGGCGAAGACATCCGTGCAGGCCACAGGCGTCTTGAGTACTAAACCAATTCGCCAGTTCTGCACCTGGGGAGTTTCATAACTCAGGCGTGTCTCCCCCGCTTCTTCTGGCTTTTCATCGACCTCATCCTGAGCATTCACCTCAGGCAGTGAGCACATCCCAAACGCTGCCAAACCACTACACAACGCATAGCGACGATTCAGCAGCCCAGCGGAATCCAACTCACTCATCCGAACTCTCATATCCGTGCACCAACGTACGGGGTGAAACAAAAAAACCGAAGGTCGGAGCAAAGCAATGCCAAGGCAGCTTCACTCCGACCGTCGCTCGCTACGGTAAAACCAGTTTAGCGAACTGGCTCTGAACAGGTTTAACAGACGGCTCAAATTCCAGCAGGCTTACAGTGAGTTGCCGCCAGCCGACTCTTCCCACAGAATTCTGCTTCCATCCGCATCAAATTTACGTGCATTAAAGCTATCGGTCTGCATTGGGACGCCCGTGCCCCCCATCATCTGGCCATTTTGCGGAATCACCTGCCCGGATTGGTAAGGATCAGCAGCTCCGTAGGTCCCACAGCCACAATTATTGGGTACCGTTGCGCCGCAACCGCCACAAGGCTGTGCTGAGTAAACTTGTCCATTGCATCCAGCAGCAGGCTGCTGACACGGCCCCGAAGGGTTCGGAGCCTGCATTGTGTTTCCAAATTGGGGGCCTGCTGAGCCACCGCTGCAAAGTCCGCATCGTGCACCACGACCGAACAGAAAATTCTTGACTCCGGTGCATCCGGAACTAAAGGTCACGAGCGTCATAACCGCGATGACCGAGCAAATGCGAGTGTTCATGGTATCTTCCTTCATATGCATAGCGAGCGTATTCGGCAGTCTCAAAGACGAGACCACTGAAAATTAGGCCACAGACAATGATGTGCAAACGCAACATTGTTTTTTTTCTGCAACAATGTGGTGACTCAAGTGAACTTCCACCAAGATCCGACGACGTGTTGTTCCCCATGAAGCCCTCCCACCACAATCGAAAACAACCTGCCGCAGTACTTGCAGCGGCGTTGGTTTCCCTTAGCGTGTCTAGTCAAACCACCGCCGAAGACTCGTTTCCATGGATGCGGCCGCAAGCCACGGCCCCCATTGAAATCACCTCGCTGCTGGCAAACACTGCCCCATCGCTGCGTCCGGTCTCGATGCCAGAACTGATTGAGAACAACACCAACGCCGCGACCAAAGCAGCCCGGGAACAAATAGGTCTGACGAATATTCCGGATGTAGCGGATAGATTCTGGATGATCAGCACCCGCTCGCTTACCAGTTCCACCTGCAACGTCAATCTCGACACACCGAAACTTCGAGTTCAACGCCTCGACTGCCGAGGCAAAGCATCACCCGCGACCATAGATGAGTACTTGGGGTCTCTGACGCCCGAACGCCAAGTTGTTGTCTACGTGCACGGAAATCGGATGGCCTCGAACAAGGTCGTCCATCGCAGTTTTTCCGTCTACCGAAACATAATTCGCTGCAATGAAAAGCGGCCGATGGACTGGGTGATCTTCAGCTGGCCGAGTGCCAAACAAGGAACGCTGATCCATGATGCCAGACGCAAAGCATCTCGCACTGATGCCCAAGGACTTTACCTCGCTTGGCTGCTCCGAAAGCAGATGAAGCAGGCAGAATCAACCAAGATGATCGGCTTCAGTTTTGGCAGTCGAGTCATCACGGGAGCACTGCATTCTCTCGCTGGTGGAAAACTGGGAGGACGCCTTCTTCCTGGAACGCCGACAACAGGTGCTACTGTCGATGTCGGCTTGGTTGCTCCAGCAATCGACAGCCATTGGCTTTCGGAAACGGGCTATCATGCAATGGCGACCAAGAACCTTGATCGACTGGCACTGCTGTACAATCGACGTGATGCGGTCCTGAAACGATACTGGTTACTTAACAAGGTCCGCGGACGAGTAGCACTGGGTTACACAGGACCGCGTTCCTTTGCAACTCGTGCTGACGGCACAGAACTTCCCGTTGTTGCTCGCGACTACTCATCTTACATTGGCCTGCGTCACGACGAACTGGACTACTACACCAAGTCCCGACACGCAGCCAATATCATGGCCGACTTGATCAATGACACCAACGACACCGAAACCAACGACACCGAAACCCGGTGAATCAACTGACTTGATCACCTTTGGTTTTCTGGGGGGCGAATGGGTGCCCCAACATCAAATGGTAATCAGCGTTAACGATGGGGGCTTTCGGCAGGGAGTTACCGCCGTCGAACGCTTGCGAACCTATGGTCACGCAATCTTTGAACTCAATCCTCATTTGGATCGCTGGCAACACAGCACATCACAAATGGGCATCGCTGGTCTCCCACCCTTGGCAGCTATAGACGCCCTGCTGCAGGAATTGCTGTCACGAAACCAGCAGACTCTCGATTTAGAAGGCGAACTGGGGATCACACTATTTGCGACTCCTGGAACGGCGCCATCTGAACCACCTACGTTGGGAATGCACATCAATCGCCTCGATTTGAGTTGCATTCAAGGGAGACAAGAATCCGGCCAGGCGTTGGTAGTCACTGACATTCAACAACCCTCTCCTCAATGCTGGCCGAGAACAATCAAAGTCCGATCGCGACTGCACTACCATTTGGCAGATCAAGCAGCACGACAGATAGCCCCGACTGCCTCAGGTGTGCTCATCGATAACGATGGCACGATCACCGAAACAAGCATCTCCAATATCGCGATCGTCAAAGCTGAAAAAATCTCATCTCCTCCAAGAGACCGAGTCCTGCGAGGTATCACGCAAGCCTTCGTTGAACAACTGGCACGAGAGATTCAGATTGACTGGTCTACTTCTCCGATCACCACAACAGACCTACTTGAAGCCGATGAAATCTTGTTGATGGGCACAGATGGCGGCTTATGGTTCGCCAACAGCGTGAACGAAAATGCGATTGGTCAAGGAGAGGCCAGACCTACCTACCAAGCGTTACAGCAGCAATTCCAGTCAAAGCTGGACGCCGTGCAAAATTCAAATCCCTCGAATTCACAAGCTTTTTGAATTCAGCTCTTCGTACGGCTCGCACTGGCTGATGGCCAGACTTGCGTGCAGGAAACACCTGATCCAATCAGCACCGCCGTTCGCATCCATCTTAACTATTCCAAAGCGCCCATTCCGTGCGGGAAATACAGGACGGCGACCCTTACGAGTCAGCAAATCGTTACACTGTTAGCATTGCAATTCCGGATTTCTTGGATGGAGTACCCAAACGGTGTATCGATTTCTGCAGGCGAACGTTTTTGTTCTAGGCTCAATTCTGGTTGCGTTTGTGATTGGATGCGGCCCCTCGGCTGAACCCATCGCGACCAACAGCGGTGATGGTGCAGAAGAAGCAAAACCGCTGCGGATCGCGGTCATCCCGAAGGGTACCAGTCACGAATTCTGGAAGTCCGTTCATTTTGGCGCACAAAAAGCGGCAGATGAGTTGGGAAATGTCGAAATCATTTGGCGCGGCCCCGTTGTTGAGAGTGATACTGGCAGCCAAATTGAAGTGGTCAAGAACATGATCACCATGCAAGTCGATGGCATTGCCCTTGCCCCGAATCAGAAAGGCGGCTTGGTGGATGCAGTCGACGAATCAATTGGTGAAGGAATCCCTGTGGTGATCTTTGACAGCGGACTCGACGAAGGCCCCGAGATCGTCAGCTATGTGGCCACCGACAATTACAAAGGTGGTCAGATGGCTGCCAAGCAGATGGCTACCGCGATTGGTGACAAAGGGAATGTGATCCTGCTGCGTTACATTGCAGGCAGTGAAAGTACTGAACAACGAGAACAGGGTTTCCTGGATGGGCTCAAGGATTACCCGAACATCAAAGTGGTTTCTTCGGACCAGCGAGGTGGCGACAACACCACCTCATCCAAGGAAAAGGTAGATCAGCTTTTGCAAACCTACGGCGATGACTTGGCTGGCATCTTCGCGGTCTGTGAGCCCAATGCCAATGGCACCCTTGAGTCACTCAGAAACGCAGGCTTGAATAAGAAGGTCAAGCTAATTGCGTTTGACCCGAGCGACGCCCTGA
>CAXGRW010000087.1:0-12350 GCA_964012125.1 uncultured Rhodopirellula sp. | reverse complement strand
TCAGATCATTCTCTGCCAGCTTTTGCACCAAGAATGCATCGATTGGGTTACGGTAAACCTTGTCACCCTTGGGTACTGCGGGTCGCTGGACAGGCTGAAAAGACCAGTGCGTAGACTTTTCACGGGCGACGGCCTTCATTTGCCCCGGCCATACTGCCCCCGCATCAATCCAACGGGTCAACAGCTTGATTTGTTCCTCGGGAATCTTGTCCTCATCCGGAGGCATCGCCATCTCCTCATCAACGTGATTAATCACCTCAATGAGGTAGCTGTTTTCTGCATCGCCAGGCACTAATGCAGCCAAGCCGGAATCTCCCCCTCGCAACATGCCCGCACGCCGGTCAAGTCGCAATCCGGATTCCTGCTCATCCTCGCCATGGCAGTGCAGGCAATGTTCTTCAAGGATAGGGGCAATATCGCGCTCGTAGAGAGCCTCATCCGCGTGAACCACAACAGGTGCGCCGATCAGCACAAAGAGCATCAATTGTCGCCAGGAAGTTAATCTCATGATTCTCGGTTTGGCGTTTAAAATTCGAAGGAAACGGACGCATCTCTGCTCCTGCAGTTTAACCGAGCAGGCCGAGAAATTTGCACACAGAAACTGAAGTTTTCAGCGTGCCGCTGACGGCGGATCATGTTTTGCCCGGTACGACTTGTACTCCGGCCAACTAAGCTTCCCGTCCCGGTCGCTGTCAGCCTCAGGGTGTTTCGAGAAATACAGGTTCTTCCAAGCCTCTGCGTTCCCGCCCGACGATTTTGCAGGCCGGTTTTCCTCACCGCGCTTTTCGGTCACTTTCTTGCCTGCGGTCTGCGTGGGCTTGAATGCTGGTTGTTTGGGAACTCCACTTTCTGAGGAGGGGATCCGCGACATCAGTTCTTGCCGATAGTCAGCCAACTGCCTCGCGTAGGAAGGATTACCAGCAACGTTCGTCCACTCATGAGGATCCTTTTGCGTGTCATAGAGCTCCTCGCGGCCATTCTCGTAACGTATGTAGCGATGTGCTTTGCTTCTCAACGCATAGCTTTCCTTTGACGGATCGTAACTGGTTCTCCATTTGTAAAGAGCAGTGAGAGCAGACCGAGGTCCACCCCACGTCCCGTTGGATGGATCCGCAAGCAAAGGTTTTAAGCTATGCCCGTCTAGCTCATGTCCCTTCTCGTTTTTTTGAGTATCCGCAGGCAAAGAGCACAAGTCCAAAAGCGTCGGATAAATGTCGAGCAGGGAAACCGGTTGCAGTGACTCGGAACCAAACGGCGTCACGCCGGGTGCACGGATGATCAAAGGAACTCGCGTGCTCTCCTGCCAAAGTGAGTTCTTATAGAGGTAATTCTTCTCTCCCATGCCCCACCCATGATCACTTGTCAACACAATTATCGTATTGTCTTTCAAGGTTGATTGATCGACCGCGTCCAGGATGTTTCCTATTTGCTCATCCACCGAGGCGACGCTGGCAAGATAAGCTTGAATGAAGTGTCGTAATGCATCCTCATCAGACTGATACGACTCAACCAGCGTGTTGTACAACCGTGTCCCCATGTCTTCACTTCTAGGGCCATCGGCACCATCAGGAATCCCCCGCACCGTCCGAGCAAACGTGTCTTCGACGTCCCCCTTCCGAATATTCGGAAGTTCTATTGAATCCAACGGGAACTGATCAAAGAAGCGTTTCGGAACAACCAAAGGTGTGTGCGGTCTTATAAAGCCAACCCCCATAAAGAAAGGCCGCTGCCCCCGCTTCCCCGCACGCTGTCTGATCTGTTCGACTGCCCAGTGCCCATTAATCTCATCAGCCGTCGCGTCACGATCCTGTTGGGATGTCACACGCAGTGTCCTTTGTTTCGCCCAACTACCCGTCTGCCACGTCAGCGGGGCACCCGATGATGTCTTCTTTCCCTGCAAACTGACCAACGGCCCAAACGACCCATCCACTGCCCCGATTTCACGGTAGGGAGCCGGAACATCCGGGTGCGCAATCTTACTTTCTCCATCGAACGCGAATGGACCGTAATCTGCTCTGTTCCCAAAGGTTTCCCACTCTCCCCGCACCATATGGTGCATCAATTTCCCGGTCCCCAGGGTCTGATAACCATGTGCACGAAAATGATCCATCATCGTCCGTGAATTCTTCAGTACTTCATACCCATCCCAATTGGTAAACCCGAAGCATCCAGAGTGATGCGGATAGATCCCC
This sequence comes from uncultured Rhodopirellula sp., assembly GCA_964012125.1. Lineage (GTDB taxonomy): Bacteria > Planctomycetota > Planctomycetia > Pirellulales > Pirellulaceae > Rubripirellula. The sequence continues at coordinate 10,158 of CAXGRW010000087.1, read as the reverse complement.
GTGAACATACTTGCTCGAGATGGACCACAGATTGGGATATTGCAGTGTGCCTGTGTGAAAGCTACTCCACTTTTGGCAAGACGCTTCATGTTCGGAGTGAACGCCTGGGGATGCCCGCCAAACCCGTCGACATAATCATTGAGGTCATCACAAATGATTAAAATGACATTCGGCTGGTCGGCTTTGAGGTGGCCGCCAAAGTTACATAAGCCCGAAATCAGACACAGCCCAACCCATTGAACTGACACGAAAGCCGCTCTGCTACCTCGTGTAAGTTCCCGGTTATTCACAAACTTCATTGATCTCTATCCAGCTTCAACTAAAAAGCAGAGCGAATGCCAGCCAACAACAAAATCAACTAACACACACAACACCAGTAGCCTGCACCCAATTGATGGAACGCACGGCAAACACCATTCGCTACCAAACTGCGCACAGAGCATGTGTTTACGTTAATGGAAGCTACTTAACCCACAACACAAAAGGTGCGATCAACATGGCAAGCACCTCCCGGTCGCCTATTTTAATTGTTACGAGTACTTAAACAATGCCCCGATCCTGCAGGCCCCAACATCGACAAGCAATGTCGCGGCAGGGTGAACCGATTCAATAATCCTAACCACCCAAACGCGGAAGAGCGAACCAACTGGTTACTCATTCTCCGGAGTTACTGCAGTCCAGTTCTTAATATTGTCCCCAGATTCCATCTCAAAAACCCGATGGCGTTTCGCATCTTTCACGTCACGACTGTACTCCCGCACAAGCAGATACTTTCCATCCGATGAAATCACCCAATCAGCGGGATAAAAGCGATCTATTGTCACCACCATCGTTTGTTTGTTGGACGCCGTATTCCAGACCCTCAGGGACCGCTCGGTTCCGTTGATGACCTCGATCACCAACATGGGGCCAGATTTGGCAAACCGAGGTCTGATACTGTTCCGATCCCAATTGTCGTCCCCCAATGGTGTATCAACGGTAAGCTCACGAAGCGTGTTCCCTGTCGCGACATTCCACAAACTGAGGCGTTGAAGGCCTGCTTTATTCACAAGGCCGCTTCCAATCAGTCGAGAACCATCCGCTGAAAACTGCAGATCGTAGCCGACTCCTGCTCCGGAAAATTCCCTCAGCAACTCACCTGTCTTGACATTCCACAAAGTGACCGGCAACCAGGCACACCCCGACGCCAAAGCAGTCCCATCCGGCGAAAACACGAAAGATGGCATCCAAGAAACAGCACTAAGCATACGCGTCTCACGCTCAGGAACACCCTTATGCTGAAGCGTTATGATCCCACGAGTGTCTGAAATGGGCCGAATCTCAATCCTTCCTCCATCGACTGCAGTTGCGACCATGTCGCCGCGGGGCGAAGTCGAGATCACATCGCTCGCATACGTTTGTTCCTTCATCGCAAGCGGTAGCAATAACACAATCGCAAAGGTTTTTACACTGAGATCCCAACAAGCATGACGGCTTTGCCTTACCAGTGACGGCTCATTATCTATGCGTCTCACGTCAGCTCCTTTGCTCCATCTGAATTTTTTAGACATCTTGCATCTCCTCGGTTTTCGTAGTGTAAGTGCAAGCTGGCGGTCGTCGTGTAACGGATAGGTAACATGTCGCCCTGAAAGGAGGCAACAAGTTGCTCACCACGTGACGCTGCCCAAAATGAACAACAAAGTGCCGGCGGTGCTAAAAGCTCAAGGTGCTTATTTGAGTTTGACGCGCAAGGTTACCAATGGCGTCTTACTACCTCGGGCAATCACAGCCGTCGCGGTAACATACGTTCCGTTCGGTTTCCCATCATCGCCCTCCCCGCGCCTCGAGATTGTTGCCGAAATCGATCCATCCCGCTTCAAATAGGAACCGCTGAAATCACTCATTGTTAAAGGAGCAACATCCGGATAATCCTCCTTTAACTTCTGGTTGACCGTCCCGAGTAAGTTTTTGATTCCTTTTTTCCCACCCACTCTGGTTTCACCCATCAACCGATTGACACCTTTGCGAATGGCCAACAACTGCTGTAGTGACGTAACTTCTTTAAACTCCGACGGCATTCCGACTGCAGGTTGACGAACGCTTTGAGTGTGTCCCGGAATCTTCAACTCGATAACCGTGTCCGGCGCATCGGCAATCTGGGGAACTTTTCGCTTTTCGCGGATTTCTTCGATCTGCCCCTGGACTGTGCTAGCATCAAATTCTAGAAATTTGTTTTCCTCGATAACGAACTTCAGAAACGCCTGCAGTTCATTTGCACTCAGTTGACCTTTGACGTTCCGTCCTTCTCCGTACAAGGATGGCATCTCGATCTTTCCATTTGCACGAATGAGAAACGCTGGAGCATTGTTTTGCCGCGGTGGTGTGAAACCGTTTTTTAGATCATAAGCAAAGATCACCTCGTTCCCGTTTTCAGGTAGTGCATACGGGGCGGTTTTCTCACCTTGAGCAAAGGCAGTCACGCTCAACGATGACACACCTGTCACAAATCCAAAAAGTGAGACACCGAGCAGAAAGACAGTTCGGTAAGAAGAGATCAGCATATTGATAAGCTTTCAAAGCGGGAATTTTCAAAGTTAGCATGGACTAGAACAATGAAACAACACCGAGATTCTGAACACGTGTCGTGGTCAAACTGACTGACCAACTAAGTCCGATGCCGTGCACTGAGGATCAGACACACTCATCGTTGCTACACTGCTTGCCGTCGCTGAGGGCAAGCCATCTTGAGGCTCCCAATGTCCAACCGGGCTCCATGGCAGTGCCCCTCAACAATGCCCCAACTATAACCCAAAAGGAAAGCTTTCCGCTACGTGGCGTAGCTTGTGCACACAGCGGACTTGTGATTCAACAAAGAACAAAATCCAATATTTAAACAGAGCCTTACCGCTAATCACACAAGACGTGTTTCAACCGTTCATGCAGTGGGCTAAGTTCTCACACCCTCCTCGACCAATTGACGCATCCAGAGCGTGGCCGCAGAGAACGGTCGCAATGACTAACATGCTCCTTCCCCCAGAATCGCCTCAGGTACACTCGATGCTACTCCCCGCTTTTGCTACTCACTTACCTTTTCGCGGTAAAGGACGCCCGGACATCCCAGCGACCACTGTGCGTTGTGCGACTGCTATCCTGGCATTTTGTTGTGCCCTGCATGCATCGCCTTCTGTAGATGCACAGACTCCACCCATGCCCCGTGAAGACGTTGTTGACGTCCCAGCCAAGGGTGATGGTCTGTGGTTAAGCAACCTTTTTCAATCCGATATGGTCTTGCAGCGTGATAAACCCATTACGATCTGGGGATGGGCGAAACCCGGAACGCAGGTGCAAGTGACCCTACACGGCACCAAAGCAACTGGCGTCGCTAACGAGGCTCGCATGTGGCGGGTCACCTTGCCAGCGCGATCAGCGTCAACCGAGCCTCTCTCAATTGAAGTCAGTTCACCCAAACACAACGTGCGTTTGAAAAACGTGCTTATTGGCGATGTCTGGGTGCTCGGTGGACAAAGCAATATGGAGTTCCCCCTCGACCGCATCGAGAACGGACAGCTTGAAATTGCATCTGCCAATTACGACGACATCCGCATCTTGACCATCCCGGCCGCCAATGGCCCAGAGCCGAAACAAGGTTTTGCCAGGCTTCATGAGTGGAGCGGTTGGTTTAACCGACACTATCGAAAGGGTGATTGGGACGTCTGCTCTCCCGAAATTGCGCGAGAACTAAGCGCCATCGGTTACGTCTTTGCGAGGCGAATTCACATGGCAAGTAGGATTCCCATTGGCGTGATTGATGCTTCACGCGGCGGGACCACAGTGGAAACGTGGACGCCGATCGACGTGCTTGCCTCCATCGACACCCCTCAAGTGAACCAGCTCTTAGAGGACTGGGATGACAGAGTCGAAAACTGGGATCCTGCGGCCGATCTAGAGCGACGCGTGCAGGCTTTCAACAACAAGATTGCAAGACTTAAAAAAGAGGGAAATCCCATCCCGGCTAATGAGAAAGTCCCCACCGATCTTCGCCCCGGTCCCGCCATGGATCAAAACCGTCCAGGAAATTGCTTCGCAAGTATGATTGCTCCAATTCAAGGCTTACAGGTCAAAGGCGCAATATTCCATCAGGGATACAACAACTGCTTCAACGGTACTCAAGGTGCCATCATGTACCGCCAAGTGTTCCCCAAGATGATCCAGTCATGGCGACAAGCTTTTCACAACCCGAACATGCCGTTTGGAATCCTGTCACTCTGCACAGAAGGAACCGCGCAGACGCTCGACAACTTCTGTGAAATGATGGCAAATCCTGGACCGCATATCCGTGAGGCACAATACCAGACATTCCTTGATCTGTACCAAGCAGGCGACAAGAACATCGGTTTCGCCAGCACCTACGATCTAAGACGAAGGTGGTACCATCCCCAATTAAAAATACCTGCGGGAGAACGCATAGCGCGATGGGCTCTCGCGACACAGTACCAAATGCAACAGAACGTTCGCTGGAAACCGCCTATGCTGAAAAAGATGGCTGCCAAAAACGGCGAACTTTTGTTGGAATTTGACGGGGCAGTTGGCGGAGTTGATGACGGTGGATCAATCACCGGTTTTGCCATTGCAGGATCAGATCGAAAATTTCATCCCGCTGAAACGGTGCACCTGACCGAAAAACAACAGGATTCAGATCGCTCTGTGACAAAACGCAATTTTCTGGTCCTCAGAAGCCCGATGGTGCCGAATCCAGTGCACTACCGTTATGCATGGGCCAGAAGCCCGCTTGGGAATTTGCAGGCCGATCGAAACACCGATATTCCCTTTGCCACACAACGCAGCGATCAATGGACCCTAGAAACCACACCGTTAGGAGTTTTTGGGGACGAGGAACCACTGATGCTCGAAAGAGGCCAGCGACGTGAGTTACAAAAGGCGTTGCAAGCACAAGATCAAGAACGTCTCCTCTTCCAGGCCAAGCAACTCCTCGAATCAAGTATCAAAAAATAGGCAACGCCCACCGCTTCGCACTCTGGATGACTGCCACAGCAGCATGACAGCGGCATCACGAAAACGCACGCCATGCCAGTGGAGAGAGATTTGGAAGGTGCCGCGTGGCACTTGCCACTCTACAAGCAGGAGACGCGATGTGTCTGCTCGCACACCTACTGGCAGTCCGTTAGTGAACCAGTTCGCACCGCAATGCCACCGTACTTGGTAATCCAACAGTGCTTCCCGGGATCCTCCGCGAAGATACTGAAGCAGAATCCGCATTCACCAAATCAGCAGTCGTTCCCAAATCAGTTGGGCAATTTCAGTAGCCGTGCGATGGGATACCTTCGATGCGACCTCTCATAGTTTTCAGATCGCTTATACAAAAAATCCAATTGTGCCCGCCGGTTACCCGAAAAGTCCGAGTCCGACTGTTTTCTCGCGTTGAATTCCTCTCGCAATGCCTGATTTTCGGCAAGCAGCTTTTCTGCAGTATTCTCAAACACGTAAGGTGAAAAGTACTCTTTCTGCTGCAAAACCGTATCAAACCGATTCCAGCGAAAAAGCGAATCCATCGCCTTGGGCTCCAATGCCTCGACAATGTATCGCGCCCGATCTTGATCCACAGGAATGACGACATCACCTTCTCGAACGAGAATCGGCGCCGTCACAGTAGTCAGATCGATCTTGTCGTGGAAAAAATGACCCTCGTAAGGAGCAGTTCGCGACTCAACACTGTTAATGCGATAGATCTCTGCTGGAACGGTGTCCGGTGTTTTGATGATCTGCATCGAGACTGAATTCAGTTTCATTAGATCGATCACCGTATGCCACTCGCGTGGAATCAAGTAACCGGCGGGTAACTTTACCGACTCACTAACTCTGTACTGATTGAAATACGGAATATTCCGTGTGAACGGCTTCTCTCTGTCATAGAACAGGCGATTTCCGCCGGTCACATCGCTGGCAATCTGGCTTGCCTCATAACCATGAAACTCAAGTCTTGCCGGATGATTGCGATCAACCTCCCAGGCGATTGGTACAGACTCCTGTTTCCGATACGCGTCTCGATCTTTTTGCCGGAGCATTTGGATCTGTTTCCCCTCTTTGGCAAGTAGCGTTACCGACGCGTCCAAAAATACCCGCGTCGCAGCAACCCGTTGCGGATATGGTTTCAGCATATGAGTCTCAGTCATGTAGCCCATAGTCTGAAACAGCCCGGCAAAACCGGTTGAATATCGCGGTGTCTCAAGAAACTGTGCAAATCCATTCTCCGGAGCCGCGCCTCCCGAGTTCACATACGGGATCGTGGGGTAACCCGCCGTCCGCATCGCTTGAAACAGCATCGGTTCAAACTTGGTGTGCATGTATTCCCCAACGCTCAATCCCAATTTGTCTTTTTGGCTCTGAGAAGTTGTCATCACATGTTGGTAATCAGCCCCGTTACTCACATGAGTATCAATAAAAAAATCAGGATCCAGCAGTTGAAAGATCGCTGCGAATGAGCGTGCATTCCGCGTATCGCATTTCAGGAAATCGCGATTCAAATCGTAGTTCCGCCCATTGCCGCGAAACCCATATTCACGGGGGCCATTCTGATTCGCCCGTGTTCCAGAATTGCGATTCAATGCTCCACCTATGTTGTAGAACGGAATGATCGCAACGATCACATCCTGCAACAACTTGCCATAAGCTTTTCCGTCGTACACAAGGTCTCTTGCAAACCCCATGGATGCATCAACTCCATCTGACTCACCAGGATGGATTGCATTGTTAATCAGCAACACCGTCCGCGGATCCTTCAACACATCGCTGATTCCAATGTGATTCTGATCTGTAATCAGGACGACGCTCAGCGGAAACCCGCTGTCGGTCTTTCCCATTGAATGGATGGTGACTCGTTCGCTTGCAGCTGCAAGCTCTGCGTAGTACTTCATTCCACTTTGGTACGTTGCAGTCTCCCAGCCGTCGCCACGCTCAAATGGCGTTGGGAATTTCGTGCTCACATTCAAAACGTCCTCCCCCCTTGCTTCCGATGTATCAACACCGCAAGCAAGCAACGTGGCGAACGCCATTGCAAACAAAATCAGCAGACATGAGCGAAACAAAACGCAACTCCTCATTACTTTTCCTTCAATGGATACCTACGCTTTACAAAAAACACACACCGATCGACCTGACCGAGACTGAACCCTAGAGCGTGTAGGGTACGAGAAAAACTGAATCTACGGCATGCTTCCCACAACTCCTCAAAAAAAACCAAACAGCGACGGGAAACCATGCGTTAACGTGGCAACACACCGACGATCGGCACGGAGTCAGACGGTTAACACCGCAACCGCGTCGATGCGATAAGCAACTTTAGTCTACCGCCCCATTACATTACCACGCAGCCCTGCCACCCTGCGAGGATCAGACCATTCACTGATCCAGATCGGTCCGTTCGCAAAGCGGACGCACCCACCGATGACATGTGAACGGCACGCGAAAACTGCCTATCCGTTTCTAATCAGACTTTGTTTTGAATGCAGCTTTCAACGATTCCAGCCTTTCTGGCATACCCTGATTCGTATCAATCGCGAACCAACGCTTCGATCCTTCCCCAAGCGACCGCACGGAAAACGTGACACGATTACCAGCAATGCGGCTTTGTCCTCGCAAGGCGACTACATAAAAGCCACCTGAATCAACGTCTGATTTCCAAGTGGGTAGATAAAAGAGTTCGAGCCGCCCATCCTCGGTTGCCCACCGTGTCAGCTCACGCGTTACATCGAAACGCAGTTCAAGCTCTTTATTAACCACCAAGACGAACCCTTTCGTCTGTGGCTGCGTGACCCAGCCGGTACCTCCTGAGAAGCAAAAAACCCGAAGATCCTTTTCGTAATGACGCGTGTTCGGTGAATCCCAACGCAATACGCCTGTTTGGTCCTGCTGCCGAATATACGAACGCTCAATGGGGTCCCCCGCAAAGTCGTGCCACCGGTCAGTGTTACCGCCGGTTAAACTATCCGAAACTACTGCAGGGTGTGCTTTCAACAACAGACTTTCCAGCTGTCCGAGCAATTTGCCGCGCGGGGTATTCCTCTCCGCCCTTACCCACTTTTCGAGCCTGGAAAAAGTCTCCTCTCGATGGTCAGATCCCCAGCGGAAACCACTCTCTACCTGATGAATATGTTGGGGTGGCTGCCCCCCCCTGCTTGCAAACTCCGGACCGGCGAGGGTTCTTATTGCGTCGAGCAACACACGTTCAACTTCTTCGCTGTAGCGGGCCGGCTGACCGTAATAAACTTGGGAGAAATCCGCTTCATAGCCACCCTCAGCAAGAATTCGTTTTGATGGAATGTACCCAGGCATCGCATTCGTCCATGCCGTCACCCACAGCCGATTCCAGTCCAGTTCTGTACTGAGCTTTAATGCGTAGTCCACAACAACCTCTCCTCCCAGAAAAACGATTGCCAATTCATTCCCGAAAGTGAGAACCGAGATTGGATAGTCGACGGTCTTCGGCACATCACCGCTTTGCTCGATGCGTTCGAGCATCATCTTTGCCAGTTGATGATCAAATCCGGAAGCTCGCTGAAGTCGCTGTTCCCACACTTCTTTCGCCGGGGGATCTTTTAGTGGCAATTCAATTCGTTTACTGACCACCTTTGCCTCTACGCTCAATGGATTAGTTTTACCCTGCAGCACGCGTGCAACTTCAGCCGCGATAGTCTTTCCGTGTTGACGAGCCAGCATCAAGCTGCCAGTGGGCTGTGGCCCAACATCCGCTCCACACCCAATGGACATCAATGACGTGGCATTCGGAAAGGCTTCCTCGATTTCCCTATTTGCGTACCCTGCCCAATCACCTCCGACCGAGTTGCGCGAGCCAACTGTCGTGCAGTGACACGCATAATTTGCCCAGATGAAGCGCAGTTCTCCTTCCTCGTTTCGCCCTGCGAGCACTGGCAATGAGTGATCGACCGGGCCATCAGGTTGCAGCCCGAAGCCCCTCCAACCAGCATCCTGCATCACCCTGCGATTACCGCCAAAAGTGACACGCCCACGACCCCACTCAAGGTACATCGGCTCTCGATTCGCCAAAGCTTTGATAATGGCATGCACCATGTTTTGAACAACGAGCCGCGTGTATTTCGCTGACGCTTTATCTTCGGCCACTGACGTGCGTCCCGCCCATACGATCGGTGCGTAACCCACGAGCGATGGAGCATTGTGAGTGTGCGTTGCCGCAATCATGAGCCGATCTTTGCTGATCCCGTGTTCCGCAAGACCTTCAGCGACCAGATTGGTTACGCTCTGCGGAACACCGCAGTTGTCAAGCACTAACAACGCGATCGGTTTTTTCATTCCGATCACGCACGCCCTCGCCCATATGCGACTATCAATTTGATCAAACGGCTTTGTCCGACCACCATAACCTGCGAGCACCACCGGCTCGGTAGGAGTAACATCAACCTTTGCTACCCCTACCATCAAAGTGCGTGGACCAGCCGCAAACATGTCACTTGGTGACAGCCCTTGGAATAGGAAGACGAACACCAACAGGCAACACCAACTAAAGTAATAACCCCTCATCACTGCTACTCCTTAAAGTAAAACGACGAAACGCCATTCAGAAAACAATCGGGTCGAACACAATTCAATGAACGTAAGTGAACGACGCCGCCCCTGGCGGGTCAACTCAAGCAAAACACCTCGCTTCGGTAAACCATCACATCTGCTAAAAATCGCGGCAAACGACCGAAACTCCCGCAACGGCACTTAATTGCAGGTAGCTTATCACGTTCGCAGTCAACAAACCCGTGCGCATTCTCTGGCGTACCAGCTAACTCCGCCAAACTCTCCACCGCAAATGTACACTCACGCATCAAAGGCTTTCGGCTGCCATCTCATTCCGAAATATGTTGGTACCTTCGGTCCCCCAGCAACCATGGTCAATCGCCGATACGCTCGGTTTGCCTCGCAACGCCCCCCCCTCGTAACACTTTGCTGGAAAAACTCCCCGGCACGATCCACGCTGGTGTAGCCAACATGCATCACTCATGACGCTATTTCCTGCCTCGTGCTTTCCCCAAACATTCGACACCACTGCTTCCACCATGAAATATGTTCCTGTAGCCCTCTTGGTATTCTTCCTCAGCAACCAGACACACACCAATGCCGTGGGAGAAGAATATGCCC
>CAXGRW010000086.1:0-12446 GCA_964012125.1 uncultured Rhodopirellula sp. | reverse complement strand
ATGCGCAAAAGCGAGGGGGTCGTGAGTTACACTGATAGCTCTCGTCGGGTCAGGCTTTTTTGACGCGATTCAGGAACCAAGACGATGTGTACGAATAGCGATCGACTCGCGTTAAGTTGGTCGCAGTGGCACCGAACTCAAGTAGTCTAGCGAGCTATCCATTTGAATCGAGAAAGCAACCATTTGATCACGCTTGTTCTGATGCTGGCGATGTTTGTTTTGGGGGGCTCGCTTGCCATCGGGCAGGATAACGCGGCCAGTGAGTTGGTGTATCCGAGTAAGGATTTTTCCAAGCTCGACACGTTTGAAGCTGTCGCCGTTGAAGACGCGGACAAGCTATTTGGTAAGAAGGATTACAAGGGTGCGTATGCTGCTTACAAGGCGTACTCTTTTGAGTTTGCCAGAGGCGATGCGCTTCCATATGTCTTGCTCAGGATGGGGCGATGCTTGCAAATCCTCGACAAACGAAATACGGCAATTAAAGCCTATCAGGACGTGGTGGATTATTTTCCTGATGAAGTCCCTTACGCGGCGGCCGCTCTCTTTTACATTGGGCAGTGCCATGCTCTGAATGGTAATGAAGCAAAGAGTCTTGCGACTTGGGCGCGACTGGCAAAAGACAAGGAGTATGTCAGTCAGCCTCGCACGGGATCGGCACTGGCCAGTCTGGCGACTGCAATGGAAAAACGAGGCAATTTCGGGGAGGCCACGGAATACCGTTGGCGTACAGCTGTTGCTTTCCGGGAAAGTAATGTTCGTGCAGCAGAGGCAGCGCGAAATAGTGTTGTGTATCACTATACGGTTCGTGCGCCTAATCAAGCAAAGCTACTGCAGTTTTGCAATGAGGTTGGGGGCTTTGGTTGGCGAACGCCGATTGCTCAACCTGAAGAGAGTCCTGCTTATTGGAATCATGTTTTTGGCACTCTGCGAAATGCCAGAGCACCCGCCGCGGATAAGGTAAATGCGGCGCGGTACTGGGGTGATCAAATGGGTGACCGCTTTACTGATAATGAAGCACTTCGGGTTGCCTGGTTCGACGTGTTGATGACGCACGAGCAAGACGAGGTGAAGTGGGCAGAGCGAATGAATACACAGTTCACGTTGCAGCCTGCAACGATCGCTCGCGTCAAACAATGGTTGGGTTACTACGGTCGCAACACGAAAGCTCGAGCCACATTTTACACCGTGCACGGCGAGCCTCTGGTGTCGGGTTTGCAGAATGAAGAACGAGTTGCCTTGATGAAGTATTTGCGACACCCTTGCGGTATGCATGATCAGGCAACTGCTGTGCTGCGTACGGTTCGTACCAATGGAATGGACGATCCACAACTTCGTGACTTTGCCAACTTCGCGGCCATCTATGAGGGTGAAGAGGCCTTCCTGCGAATTGTCAGCAGGATCAAAGACTCGACCACGGCTGCCCGGACGCGATTTGACTTCTATTATGGCCGTGCTCATCGCAACGGAGAATTTCAAGCCAAGGCGCTGCAGGAAGTGCCAATCCTGAATAAGTCCCCCGACCAGTCACAGGAGATCGTTTGGTCGCACGCAACGCTGCTGCAATGGCAAGGTCAATTTGAGGAAGCGATCAAGCGTTATCAAGCTGCAAATCGACAGCCAGCATCAACTTGGGCAGTCATCGATTGTCGGGTTGCCCTGAAACAATACGCACAGGCGATCAAGCTGGCGCAGGAGTTGGAGTCGATTGGAGGTGACGTGTCAGCTTCCGCCTGTTTGAAGGCTGCTGACATATACAGGACAAGCGGAGACAAAAAGAAAGAGGTACAGCAACTGCAGCTGGTGCTCCGCCGGTATCCAGAAAGTGGACAATCCAGTCAAGCACATGATCGTTTGGAGAGCTACGGGGTCAAGATCATTGGCGGTGAGGCAAAGGCGACTGATTGAAATCGGCACCACCAGCAGTGCGGGATTTTTTCTTGACCACTTTTTGACATAGGATTTCTAAAGTTGCGTTTTGCGTAGCCATGAGCGTCTCGTGAATTCCAACGCGGTATTGAGATGAAGACAACTTGTAAGGAGCCAGAATTGGCAACGATGAAACTTTTTCTAGTGATGCTCGTCATTCTTTGTTCCGTTGGCAGGTCGCGTGCGCAGGACGCCGCCACCACCGAGACGTCAGAGCGGCGGGTAGCCTTGGAAGTAGATCGCCGGGCGAAACACCTGTTTGACAAAGCGATCGAGCTGATGGAATACAAACAGTATGAGCGTGGCTTGACCATGCTTGATACGGTCATTCGCGATAACGAGGGCAATATCCTGGGCTATCAGGCACACATGGCCAAAGGGCGACACTTCCTCGAGCAACGCAAGAGCAAAGAAGCTCTCAGCCATTTCCTGCTCTTGTCCCGCCTGTTGGCTCCTCTACCTGGTGAAGCACCATCGCCCCAAGAAACAGAACTTTATCGTGAGGCATTATTCCAAGCTGGTTTTTCTTATTATCAATCAGGGCAATATACATCTGCGTTTCCGATGTTCCGTCGACTCACGGAAGTGGCGGGCAAGAGTAAATGGGCCAATAAGGCGTACTATTACATCGGTATGAGCCACTACAACTTGCGGAGTTGGAACAAGGCTATCGACGCACTTTCGCTGGTCGGAACGGAAGTCGAAGATACTGGAAGCGGCGAAATGGGACGGGTGGAACTGGGGCAGCGTTTTTACGCGAAAATTTCAGACGCAGATATTCCTGTGCTGCGGAAAATCGGTGAGGACGTCAAAGCTCGTGTCGCCGTCAGCAGTGGCGACAGTGAAATTCTCACTGGCGTTCCGATTGCCGGCAAGAAGAATGAGGCATTGATGTCAGCGCCAACTGAAATCGGTGTTGCAAAACCGAATGACGGGGTCCTGCAATTATTTGGTGGCGATACGTTGACGGTGACCTACGTCGATGACAGTACACTGGACGGAAGCAAGGGCGTTCAGCGAAGTGGTACGGTCAAAGCGGTAAGTACAGGTACGATTGGTTTCTTTTTGGGTGATTTCTCGACTCCTGCCTACATCGCTTTTCCTGGCCAACCTCAGGCATTGTTGTTGCGGGATGCTGATCTGGATACTTCACCGAGGGCAGAGTCGGTGAGGATCACTGTCAAAGCGCTCTATAAAGTAGCGGCCTCCGAAGCTGCCGAAGACAGTGATGATGATGTGCTCGATATCTTTGCGGTACAGGATGACGAGCAGGACATCTGGAAAGAACGTGATTCGGTTACGTTGACGTTGACCGAGCGGCCTAGTCGAGATGCAGACAGTGGGAATAAAGACGGCGACGCGATTCGCACAGGTGTCTTCACGAATAAAGTCAAGCTAGCACCGCTGGCGGATGGTGCCCCAAATCTTGGTGATGATGTTCTGCACTGCGATGAATTGGATGAACTTGAAATTACTTATGTTGACGAGGTCCATCTGTACGGCGAGCAGCCCCGTCAAAGCAGTTCGCGGATTAAGGTTTCCGGATCTGTGAATTCGGGTGTGTCGGCTGACCAGTTCGTTGTTTTTGAAGCCGTGCTCAAAGCACGAAAGAATGCTGTGGAAGCTGAGGCATTGAAAGGGCTGGGGTTAATCTACAAAGACATGGGGCTCGATGATCGCGCGGCAGAAAGAGCTGACGAAGCCTTGAAGAAAGTCAATGCGATCATCATGGATCGCAAGAAGATCACAAGCGAGTTGCTGGAACAGGCCTTCAGGCTGAAATGGGAAAGTGAAATTCTCAAGGAAGATTTTGCCGCAGCAACAGCAACCTGCCAAGCTTTTAATCGACTGTATCCGCAGTCGGTATTGGCTGATCAAGCCTTGATGGCACTGAGTCGAGCGTTAGCGGAAAAAGGCGAGTACGACGAGGCAGTGACTAGCTATCGACGGGTACTCGCTTTGCAGAATCCGATTTCTGCGGCCGAAGCACAGTTTCGTATCGGCGAAGTGCTGCGGGAACAGGTCGACAAGCAGTTCGAGGCAAAGCACAAGAGTCGCTGGACCGACGTTGGTCGTATCGCTGCGACAGAGAGGCATCGGGCGATGGGTGGCGCGATAGCGGCATACCGAAAAACGTACCAAGCCTATCCAGAAAGTGCCTATGCAGCGAAGTCACTCAGCGAAGTCGTGCGGTTTTATGTAGACACTGAAGACTTCGCTCAGGCGTCCGATTTGTTGGAGCAAGTGTTTGCTGATTTTCCAGATGCCGCTTTTCTGGATGAGATGTTGCTGCTGTGGGCACAGGTCGCATTTCGCATGGGAGACAACAACGTTGCTCAACAGAAGTTGCAGCAGTTGGTGTTTGATTATCCATCAAGCAAACATGTTGCTGAGGCACAGAAGAAATTAGCGGCATTGAAGCAGCAGTAGCGTGGCAGAGGCTTTGTGATGACGTGTTTCGTATTCGCAAGACAAAACTTTGGCGAAAGCCCAAGAAGAGAACGACCCAGGATGCAAAATCGTACGCCAACCTCGGTAGTTCAAATGAGGACTGACAAATTGAGTTTCAAAACGGAAGTGGTCCGAATGTTGAAAAGGATACGCACGAGCGATTGCTTTTGGCTTTCGCTGGTGGTCTTCATTGCATGCTCGCCCGTGCCTGGTTCCGCAGTCGCCGAGGACACATTCGATCAACAAATTGCAGCGTTTTCAGAGTCTCCGGCAACACAGGCCGAAGACACGATCATGGCATTGCTTGTCGCTGGTATCGGTGAGAACAAACCGACGCAGGCGATCGCCGTGGGAAGATCATGGTTGCGGGAAAATGTAGCGAAAAATCCATTGCTGCTGTATCAGGCTGGGCGCGCTGCAGAATTGAGTGGTGATTGGCGCGGGGCAGTCTCGCTTTATCAACAGTACCTCAAGCGAGCAGACCTAAAATCAGAATCGGCAGCAGACTGCGTGTACGCAGTTTTCACGCTACTGCTGGATCAACTGAATGATATCGAAGGCGCCTATGCGTACATGGCCAACGAGGGGCATCGGTTGCATGTTTGTGGGCGGGCGAGACAGTTTGATAAGTGGTTTCTAGACACCGCGATGTCGCGTCGGGATCACGATGCTGTGGCTGCTCGGTTGTTAGCCTGTGTGATGGACCCGCAGATGTCAGCGGATCTGCTGAGCGTTAAATACGACGTCTACTTTCGTTGGTTATTGGGGCAGATTTCTGAGTGGCGAATGGACTATGCACGCTTTTCAGATGGATTTACAGCAAACGTTAAGGCCTTAGCCAGTGGGATTTCGTTTGATGACGAGTTGAGACTTCGGTTGGACTGGGTGGTATCGGTGAAGCAGTACAACATGAATCTGCTTGATGGTAACGAGGCGACGCTGCCCATCGTGGAGGCCACGACGTTGTTACAGAAGTACCCTCGCTACGCTGAACTGGTGCAAACCGGATGGGCGGAGCGTCGTGGTCGCTATTACAAAGACGACCCAAAGAAATATTGGCCGATTGATGTTGGTGCGAAAATGGCACCAATCAAGGTTGCAGCAGGCAAGTTGGAGGCACTGCAGCAGGCTGACTTTTTCCAATCTTGGGAACAGCGTTACTACGACAGTGGTCCACAAGTTCTGAGTGTCGATGAGTCTCGCGCTTTTGTGCTGGCTAATCCAAAGGTGGTGAACCGCAGGTCAGGACCATCACTACCGCTGGACTGGAAAAAATTGTCATTCGAAGAGGCTAAAAAACTGGCGCCGAATCTGGAGCAGAATCCTGATGTGGACGCTTCGTTTGTTCGGGCTATTGCGGCGGCAGGTGACAGGAAGAATCTTGCTAAAGCTGTTGCCGCGTTGGTGGGACCCGAGGCATGGCGTCTTCCTCAACATCATGATCAGCGTAATGCACGCTTCGGTGATCTGTTGAAGTTCTTCGGATCACCTGACGCGCCACAGGCCCGCAGTCAATGGAAAGCATTGGCTGGTGGACTCAATACGGTCGACGTGAGGAAGGAGGATCCGCCTGCACAGCGAATCGCGGTATTCAGGAAACTGTGGCGTGACTTTCGTTCAGCGCACCCCAAGATGCCCAGCGTTCAGGAAAGATTGGAGAAGGTATTGGCATTCACGCCGGAAGTGATTCCGGAATTGCTCAAGGACGATAGTGCGATTGCCCAGATGCTTGCTCGTGATGCGATTGCCAAGGGTTTTGAGGGATTGGCTTCACATGAGCGCGGTCGCGGTTTGAGCCCAACACGTTACGACCCCAGCATCCTGCGAATCGCGCATTACAACCATGGAATGGAATGGTTGCAGCAGCACGGAAAGGATCTGTATCGCCAACATCCATTTGAACCGGCTTTGCGAACGGTAATCGCAGAGCGTCTTGAGCAGGGTGCGGTTGACGCATGGTTGGTGATGGCGTGGATTAATGCCCAGTTCCCAGAAGACAACAAAGACTCAGTGGCATTGATGGCCACTCTGTACAAGTCACCTGTCTTTAGTACTTTGCCATTTGAAGTGCGTTTCGCGGCGAGGCAGTGGTTCCGGAGTGCCGCTATGACGCCAGAGCAGTTTGCTGAAGTGACAGCGTCAGACGCTAGTCTGGTCTGCAAGGACTTGATTGACCTGATGACCCCGCCTGATGGTTGGGTGCCCGAAAAGATAGTGATTGAAGAAGCAAAAAGTGATCAGGCGAAAAAAACGACCTATCAACCGGACTTGGCGAGAACAAGTGCCGCGTTGAAAGCCACCTTTGAGGGTGTGCAGAAGGCACCGGAGCGATTGGAAATCATGGGGCTGGAGAACCTAGCCGCAATTGATGACGCGGTTTTCACCGATCCAACAGTGATGAGTCTATTGTTGGAAATGGCTGGTCCAATGCGGACGTTCCATCGCGATGGTTATAACGCAGCATTCAGTCATCGACTGTGGCGGTATTTTGCGGAGCAGGCACTGGATCCGCGTGGACCAGATGCTACGCAAGCAACAACGCTGCATTCGATGCTGCATCGCACCGCTCCTTATTTTTGGCGGCACACGGAACTCCATCATCGGCCACTACCCGAGGTGATCGCGTTTGCCGATTCGCTGGTGGCGACTGATTCGTCCGTAGCAAGTACTTGGGCTCGTTGTGGTTTGCAAACGATTGCACGGCATCGTCGTGGTCATACATATTACAAGCGTGAAACCGATATCCCTCAACTGAAGTCGATTCGTGGCAAGGCGGCGCTGGCGATGGGATTGATCGAAGTGCCAGTTCCCGCGACCGATCCGTCTTATCCGATTTATAAATCTCAGGCTGAGTTTGCGGTTGGAAATGAGAATAGTGCACTCGAATTGTATGACGAAAATGCTGGTCAGCTGTTAGAGGTTTATCGGGAATTATCCGTGCCGTACCTGTTGTGGGTGCTTCAGCGAACAATCGACGGCCGCGATGAGTTGCAGCAGGAAGAACTGGTCAAAGCTCTCAGGGAGTGGTCCCAGGAATCGACTACCGCCTTTTCAATGGAAGAAAAACTGGGTCTGGATCTCGCGTATGGCGACATCGCCATGCAGCGGGGGATGTTGCCAGAGGCTCATAAAATCTACGCCGGAATTCAAAACAGTGAAGAATATGCTGGCATTTTTGCGCGGCATACCGCAACGCTGAGGCGGGTTACGGTCGAACGATTTTCCAAGGATTTTGATGCGGCGTTGGCAACTCTTGTGGTACTCGATTCGCAAAAGGTTCCGCAGTTGGTAACCGCAGCTCATAACGCCCGAGCTGAAGTTTATTACGACATGGAGGAATACGAAGATGCCGCTGAGGAAATTGCAAAAGTTCTAGAACGGGATCCGACGCATTCAGATGCCACGATCTTACGCGGTCGTGTTCAACTCAAATTGAAGCGGCTGATTGAGGCGACTGAGGTCGAATTGGGAACGGCCAGTAACCAGCGAACACTCGTTCCGGGAGAAGTATTGAAGGTCACGCTTAACGATCCAACACTTTCGGTTTCCAGCGGTGGTAGTGAAATCGAAGTTGTCGTTTGGGCAACTTCAGGAGATAAGGAACATTTGTTGTTGCGGCAGTTTGGTGATCAAAAAACAAAGTATCGAGGTGATGTGAGGACGGCACTCGGGAAACCCGCTCCCGGCGACCGAACGTTGCAGGTGGTAGGTGATGATGAGATTTTCTATGCCTACTCAGATGACTTCCGAGCAAAAGTTACGAATCTTGGCGAAAATCGGGGTGGGCCAATCATTGTCGCTTCCGACGCTATGTTGATAGCATCGGCACGTAAGCTGCTTTCTGAAAATGAGCAACGTGTGGCTGATATGGAAGTGGTGACAGCCGCGTTGGAGAGCAAGGGGATCACAAACCTTGCTAATACTGATCCCGAAGTGGTTGCAACATTGAAGGCCGAGGCTGCTGCCGCGGCGCGCAATCGTGCTCTTCGAACGCGTGTAAAGCCTGGTAATCCAATTCATTTGCGAGTGATCGATCCAGATCGTGGCCGAACAGCAGACGTTGATCAACTTTCGGTTGCAGTGATTGCTTCCAGTGGTGATTCGCTCGGCCGGGTGGTGTTGAGCGAAACAGGAACACACACCGGGCAGTTTGAAGGATCCCTTCCGACCTCCCGTGCTCAGGCGATGGCGTTTGGTTCGACTTCTCAAGCAGGGCGAAACCCCAACATGGTTATCAGCCCAGTCGACAACTATGAAGCTTGGCGTCCGGTACCTGAATCTGATGCTCAACATTCCTTCACGGTGGACCTGAACGATAACGCTTCACTGGGATCCTTGGAAATTCAGTCATCAGATGCCGGGTATGGTTTAACAAGCTTCCTTGTGCAGACAGCGATGAATCGTCGTGACTGGACTACTGTGGCACGCAGCAAGTTGGATCTGCATGCGAATCCCAAGGCCGAGGGGTTGCCCGGTTCAGTTGCTGTACCAAAGGTGTGGGATCCGTCAGTGCTTGTGATGAACGATACGGATCGATTTCAAATGGGTGGTCGGCCTAGTGTTTATGAACTTGAGGAATTGGAAGACCATCTTGAACAGGGTTGGTTGACACAGCGATTTCCGCAGGGGACCGCGATGAACGTGAGTGGGCCTTCAGAGGCAATGCCCGCGGCGATCCCAATGGCTCTGAAATGGAAGCGTCAACAGCAGCATGACTGTCCACATGTGGTTTATCGTTTCCGTGGTTGGTTTTATGAACACGCTGATGTAGAACGTCGTTTTAAGCTCGATTTTGGCAGGCACGATGTTCCAAAAGATACACACTCATCACTGACATCACCTCCGAAATTTCTTCTCGCAGTGGATGGTCGACCAATCACCGAGGTTGCGACTTCTGATGACGAAATTATCACACCTTCTGGTGGCAGATTGGAGGGTGCCGTCAAGCTTCGAGCAGGTTTGCATCGATTTGAAATTTGGGGAATTGGCTGGGTGCAGACCACATTTGGGTTCGGGCGTACCACGCTGCTGCAGGCGAATCTTGATGGTGCAGATAAGTTGGTTGACTGTCCAGATAGCTTCTTTGATCCGAGCACATTTCCCGAAGGTGTGTTGGAGCATCGGAATTCTCCCGCAGCGTTAGTCGCGAGTGAGGATCAAAAGACATTCACGGTCAATTTTGCAGCTGGCTCCCGTGCCCGTTTGCTGCGGGTTGTGTTCATTGATCACGAAGGTCCCGTGCCATCGCTCAATCATCTGAAGCTGACGTCAGCCGATGGGGAAACCTTGTTGCCAGTGTCGAGTGACTTTGCTGATTTGCGAAAGAACAATGCTTTGGAAATATTGTCTGGTGACAAAGTCACCATTCGTTACCTTGATGATCGCTATGTGACGAAGGGTAAGCAGCGACATGAACGCTTTTTGAATGTGTCCTTCAGCGATGGTCGCATTGATTTTGCTGATATTGAACCGCGTTTCAGCTCGCGACATAGAAAAAAGATGCCGTACTATGAGCGACTGCTACGCTTTCAGCATGATAAACCGTTCCCAGTGGTGATTCGTGATGCTGATATGGACATCTCGGTAAATCCTGATGAAGTCAGTTGGAAAGCTGTCGATGCTGAGGGGATCGAACGGGAATTCGTTGCCCAGGAAACAGGAGCTTCAACAGGGACGTTTCGCACATTTTTGACTCCAGTTGCCACCAAGGCGACGAACGAAAATGAATTACATGTCCCAGCGGACGGCACGCTCAAAGTGACGTATCTGGACGCAGAAAATGCGCTCTCGGGAATTCCCGTTCAACGGTATGCCACTAGCAAGCACGCGCAGTTTCAGGAACCTGTGATCGAGGTGGCTCATATGTCAGTCACCCGCGGAGATACCAATGATTCAGGACCGGCAGAGGAACTGCATGTCGATTTTGTACCAGAGCTTGAAGGACGAACAGCCAACGCACGCGAACAGGCGATTATGGAACGGATTCGTTCACGCTATGAAATCCAACGTACATTTGTTGATGCCAGGAATGCTCCCAAAACCGGCATCGAAGTCGTGCATGGCCGTTTAGCTTTGATCGACGTGATTGTTCCTCACCTTGCATTGGGAACCACTTCAACGATCGAGATTTTTGTTCAGACTGATGCTGGGCGGAGTATTGCTGGAACGCCGAATCAACCGTTTGATGTTGATGTCCCAGGTACGCTGCGAATCGTTGCACCTTTGGGCCAGAGACCTCGCACCCTACCCGGAATGCTTCGTGCGGGCTACCGCGTCGTATCTACCGGGGGAGCCGGTTTGTCATTGGCGCGTTCCGAAATCCAACGCACTCAGCATTATGTCGAGTCGGGACGCTTTCGCGTTGCGATTCCACTGATAGCGGGTGATTTACCCAAGTACAGCTATGCTGATCCCGAACAGGTTCGGGAACTTAAACTGCCACGGCAATATGGTCTGACGGTTAAAAGTGGCGAAAAGATTCACATTGGTATGCGTTATCGGGATGCAGATGGAAGCACCAAGTGGTCGACAACGGCTGCCAAAGTGATCACGCACCCGATGCTTGATGTGATGAATGAAGGTTATCGGGGTCCGCTGGTCCAAGCATTTGTCGGCGAGAAGGTTTACCTACGCGCGATTGACTTGGCGGCGGATACGACTGATGGCCCTGACAGTGTGCATTGCTACATGGCGTCCAAGTCAGGAGAGAAACACCATGTTTTGCTGCGAGAAACAGGAACCCATACAGGCATCTTCAAAGGGTCGTATCAGCTGACTTACGCATCGGATGATAACGATGTTCCAGACGGTGCTGCGGTTTACGATGTTCGCCGCTCTGGATTTCCTGTGGTTTACGGCGATGCAGTTGGGGTGCGCTATACCGATGCCTCGGGAGAAAAGACTCCGGTACAGTTTGTCACGGTTGGCAAAGGCGCAGATGGATCCATTGCACCGTTCTCAAAACGCTACGAAGATCCCGATACAGCCATGCAGACCCAGTTTGCCATGGCTGAAAGTTACCTGGAACTCGCCCGCAGACATCGCAAGACGGGTGAACCGGAACAGGCTGCCCGCGAATTCATCCGCGCGAAACAGCTTTTGGAGAATGCGGTCAATCAATTCACTGATCCCGAAACACGTGCTCATGCTGAGTACCTACTTGGCGGGCTGACGCAAGAGGATGCGGAAGGAACCACGGACCCTGAATTGCAGCGTCGACGGTATCAGGCCGCGTTGGCACGCTTCATGACAATCACTGGCAGCTATGCTGACACGGAATACGCGTCGAAAGCTCAGTTTAAAATCGCTCTTATCTACGAGGCTTTGAAGGAACCAGAAATTGCTGCGCAGGAATTTGTAAAACTTGCGTACAAGTACCCTGAGTCTGAACATCTGGCGACGGCGATGGCTCGTTTGGGTACACACTTTCAACGCAAAGCATTGACGTTCGAACGACAGGCCGCCCCACTGTTTGCAAAAATCGCTGCTGAGCCTGACGATAAAGATACCCAGTACCAAGCCGAGGCATTAAAAAAACTGTCGCACGTCGAGTATGTCAAAGCTGGGCAAATCTTTGAGCGGTTGCAAACCCGATTTCCCAATCATGATCTTGCGGGCAAAGCAGGTCTCAGAGCTGGCCAGATCTATATGCGAGCTGAACGCTTTACCGATGCAGTTAAGGCGTTGCTGAACGTCGTTAATGAAGAGGCTTACGATGGCCCCACGTTGCGATCTGAGGCCATGTATTGGGCAGCAAAATGCCACCAATCCATGGGCGAGCAGCTGCAGACGTATGCTTTGTTTAAACGCATCACCTACGATTTTCCTGAAAGTAAATGGGCTGCGTACGCGCGAGCCGAACTCTCTACTGACAGCCTGCTGCAACTCGATCGCAGACTGGAAATCGAACGATTGCAGGAAGGGCAAGAGTAGGCAACACAAATGAATCCACACGTAATGTTGACCCGCAGTATGTTAACCCGCCGTTTTTGGCTGATGCGACCAGCAATCTCCAGTTTGTTGGTGCTACTGGTCTTGGCCTCTGATGCTCGCGCTTCCAAGCTTGATGA
>CAXGRW010000085.1:0-12487 GCA_964012125.1 uncultured Rhodopirellula sp. | reverse complement strand
TGTTCTGATTGCATCTTTGCTTTGGATTCTTCTTGCGGGGCCGACCTGGAACTCTAGCGATCAGATGCAGCATGTGGTTCTGTTGGACGGAAGTGTCGCAGATCCAACTGTTGCTGCGTCTGATTTGGAACTGGCAACTTTGAAAGCGTCGAAGTTGCCGCTTATGAATCGGGAGATTGTGCATGCAGGTCCTCAGCTCGAGACTCTTTTACGGAGTGGTGAGCCGGTCCAACTAGCTAATCTGCGGCGTGATGCAGAGCCAACAGCCGCATCGACAGGCTTGGAATGGGCTTTGGAATCGTTGGCAACACGCGCAGGAGCGGGAAAACCGCTCTCCATTCATATTGTTGGTGACGCCGAGGTGGACCAGCGTTACCTCGATGCGCTTCCTGACGAAGTCACGGTGTACCGGTTGGACAGAGGGCCTGCGTCAGGAAAGCCCGCGCTCCGCTCGCTGGGAGTGTCAGATGCTGCTTCGGGAGTCTGGCAGACCGTGGATTTGTTGTTTGCACCAGCGGCTTCAGAAACAATTCAGCTCGATAAACTCAAGGTTACGATTGATCAGGAACCGTTTTTGGGTGAGATCGAACTAACGGAAACCGGAGACTATGTCGCCAAGAATGTCCCTGCTCGTGGCGGTGTGTTGCGATTGAGCTATGAGGCGTCCGACGTGGGGGCAATCACGTTACCTCGTCGTGATCCAATCAGAGTTGGTTTCGAAGCGGGTACGCCTGAGGTTTTGAAGGATTTGATTCTTTTAGATCCAGCTTGCGTTGAAGTGAATGGACAACCGGATCTTCTGGTGGGCGAGAGTGAGGACGCGGATTTGCGTCTGCTTTCCGATGGTCAACCTGCATTCCAGATTGATACAGATGTGGAAGATGCCGAATCGGCTTTACTAGGGTTGATTGATGAGTTGGCGTTGCGGCAGATCGATGCAACAGCGTTGGCCCAGCAAAGTGGACGTGTAGTTGATGTGCAAGTGGCGTCATCGGAGGAACGGAAGATTTCAGTTTGGAAGAACTTGTTTTCGTCGACGTATAACTTTCAGCAGAGTCGCGCTTGCCCGATCTTTGTGGCACGGTCGATTCGCTGGCTTGCGAACCGGCCTGTTCTCGTTCCATGGGCTGAACAGGGGATGCGTCTTCCTGTTGCAAGACCAGCGTTTGAACGGATTTCTGACGTGACGACTACGGCAGTTGATGGTCGCACGTTACAAGTGACTCGTTTGACCAGGCCAGCGGTGGTCGCTGGATCTGTTGAAGCTTCTCCCGGCTATGGCTTTGGGGCAGGCCTTGGCGTTGCGGTTTGGATTGGCATCTTGGTGGTTATTATGTTGCTCGCTGAGTGGGCGCTTTATCAGAAGGGGCGTTTGCCGTGATCCTGTTACACCCGTTCATGCTGCTGTTGGGCCTGTTTGCGCTCGTTCCATGGGTAGGTCCATGGAAGGGGACCAATACCCTTCAAAATATCATGCGTTCGCTTGTTTTTCTGGCGATAAGCTTTGCGATGTCGATGCCCCACTTGGATGTGGAGGAAGCGACGCCGGCAAGAATATTAGTACTTGATCGCAGTGCGAGCATTTCCGAGGCTGCGAAGAAACAATCATTGATTCAGGTTGCAGAATTTCAGAAATCGCCCGACTGTCATCTTGTGACGTTTGGAGCTCCGTTAGATTCAGACGATGTGTCAGGCTTCTCGTCCGTCACAAGCATTGGAGATCAGCCGACACGTGGCCAAACTCCTCTTTCCGCCGCGATCGCCAGGGCGCAGGCTTTGATCCCATGGGGGGCGTCCGGAAGTGTGACCGTTGCAAGTGATTCATTAGCGACTCGCCCTGATGATGATCGCGCCATTGCGGCGTTGCGGCAGCAGAAGATCCCAGTTCACTGGGTGCAGTTGGAAACCGTGATTAGACCCACGACGCCGGTGGGCGTTAACTGGCAAACACCGCTCAGGAAGGGTTCCGATTCGAAGATTGACGTGCGTCTCGTTTTACCTGCGGCAGGGGCCAATGGCGCGTTGATTCTTAAGTCAGGCGAAATCGAATTAGCGCGCTCAGGTTTCTCGGGTGCGGGCGAAACGGAAGTACCGCTGAGCTTTGAACCAGAAGAATCCGGGTTCCTCGATGCTGTCGTCGTGGCTCAGTCCAGTGATGGTAGCGAACAGGAACTCG
The DNA here is from genome assembly GCA_964012125.1 of uncultured Rhodopirellula sp. Taxonomy (GTDB): domain Bacteria; phylum Planctomycetota; class Planctomycetia; order Pirellulales; family Pirellulaceae; genus Rubripirellula. The sequence continues at coordinate 10,311 of CAXGRW010000085.1, read as the reverse complement.
CTGTGGTGCTGCCAATTCTGCCACCCCATCAGTTGCTCTACCTCGGTGACCGTCAGACGGATGCTGCTGAGAAGCTGGCCAGCATGCTGGGCCGCAGTTTCGAGGTATCGACAGGGGAAACCAATGATGCAGGCAAATTGGCAAGCGCACTGAATCGCACAGACTTGGTGATGTTGGATGATCAACCTGCCGAACAGGTCAGCTCTGTTGCTGAACAGCAGCTTGTAAAGGCGGTTCAAGATGATGGACTCGGTTTAGTGATGAGTGGTGGGCGAGCTTCGTTTGGTGGCGGTGGATGGCATGATCGTCCCATTGAAGGCTTGTTGCCTATCGAACTGGTGCAGAAGGAAGAGAAGCGGGATCCGTCAACATCGTTGGTAATTGTTATCGATACATCGGGGTCCATGAGTGGCGTGCGTGTGCAACTGGCCAAGGAAGTGTCGAGGCTGGCGATGAAGAGGCTGTTGCCGCACGACAAGGTCGGGATCGTGGAATTCTATGGTGCTAAACGTTGGGCTGCTCCATTACAGCCAGCTTCGAACGCGATTGAGTTGCAGCGCGCGTTGAATCGTATGGATGCGGGTGGCGGAACGGTGATCCTGCCTGCATTGGAAGAGGCGTTTTATGGTCTGCAAAATGTTGACACGAGATACAAACACGTGCTGGTGCTTACTGATGGTGGTGTCGAAGCGGGGGATTTTGAATCGTTGATGAGACGAATGTCCAATGAAGGCATTAATGTGTCCACGGTTCTTGCGGGAGGGGGATACCACAGTGAGTTTTTGGTGAACATTGCGAACTGGGGAAAGGGACGTTTTTATAATGTGCCCAATCGTTTTAATCTGCCAGAAATCCTGCTCAAGCAACCTTCGACGACCAAATTGCCTTCGTATCGGCCCGGCCAGCATGTCGTGCAGGCACGCGGCGGCCCCGGCTGGTGGGGTGACGTTGATACAAGTCAGTTACCTGAACTTGCTGGCTACGTTGAGTCAAAGCCGCGAACGGGAAGCGAGGTGCTGTTGGAAACGGTAGCCGAAAAGCATCCTGTGTTGGCAACTTGGCGGTATGGTCTAGGGCGGGTCACTACTCTGACCACCGAACCCCTTGGCGAAGGCACCGAGCCATGGCAAAAGTGGTCCGATTATGGCAACGCATTGGCGCGGATTCTACAAAGAAGTACAGCGGACACGCGTGATCCTTTCCAATATCACGCTGAGTTTGATGGTGGGGATCTGGTGATTCATGCCGTGCGTCAACAGCCACGTGTAATCTCAACGCCCGATGTAGACCCTCGGGCGCGGTTTTTTGAATCCCAAGACGAGGTTGTTTTTAGTCGGCGTAGTCCTGATCGCTACCTGGCAAGGATGCCCATTCCACCAATCGGGCAGTCCATCCGATTGGAAACCTCAGCGAGCAGCACGCCGGAACGCTGGAACTTGTTGGCGGTCATGTCGCCAATTGCATCCGAGGAATTCGTCGATCCCGCAAATTCGATTGATGCTGAAACACTTATCACCCTTACTGGAGGTCAGCGCATGTCGCCTACGTCGCTCTGGTCGGACGCACCTGCCTCTCAAGCAAATGGGAACACGTTGTTGTCATTGTCCCCGTGGTTGTACGCTCTTGCGCTGTTCCTATTCATTGCAGAAATCGTGGTTCGACGTTTGCCTAGACGGGCAACGTCCGTGCCGAAGTCTCTGCGGGCATCTGCCGCTGCGGCACTGTTGGCAGTGATCCTGCCAGCTCCGCTTCTGCCAGTTCCGTTAGCAACTGCGCAAGACGGACTGGGCGGTGATGTTGTCGCAGCAGCGAACAAGCTGATTGAGGACAGCACAAAGTCGGGAGTCAATGATCAGGCCGTTGCAGATTTCTTTTCAGCCGCCATCCTGAAAGAGGGGAACTTGCAAAGCACGTTGGATTGGTTGTCGGAATCCACTGATGATCTGACGATAAAACGAAACCAGATCATCGCGGAAATTGAAATCAAATTGGCAGCTCGCCGGGGCGACCTACAACGTGCCTCGGACTTGATGATGGAACTTCTTAAGCAGAAGGACATTGCGGAGTCCCGGGTGGATTTAAGGCTCGTGCAAGCCAAATTCCATGACGCTCTCGGTGAGACAGAAGCCGCGAAAGAAATTTATGCGGAACTGACGAAGGCTGATTTGTCCGAAGCTGACAAGCAAACCGTAAGTTTGCGGCTTGCTTTGATGGGCTTGCTGGGCGACAGCAACGCAAAGCAGGGAAGTGATGCGAAGCCGTTGATCGATTTGGCAACGAATTCAGATGACATTGGCTTCAAGAACCGCGCGGCCAATGTACTGGCCGTGCAAAATCGCCATGCCGATGCGTTGAAGTTGTTCACGATTACGGGAACGGGAACTGGGCGTTTTCGGAGCGCAAGTCGAGTGACTGAATGGGCGATTCGTGCGAACGAACGTGATCGGGCGATCGAAACGGCTTGGCAGGCCGTCGAATCGGCCGCCCTGAAGCGGGACCGGAATTATGCACTTGCTCTTTTGGTCGAATCGTATCGCCTTAAAGAAAAGACTAAGGGTGTAGAGGCTCTGGTTGACGAGTTCAAGCGGCGTAATGATGAATTCGAACCTATGACGACCGAGATGCAACGTGTCTGGATTGATCTGTTGCGTGAGCTGGGGCGGTATGACGATGCGATCGCTTTGTTTCGAGAAACCAGTGGTGCCTCAAGTAATTTCACCGTTGAAATGCGGCGTGAATTGCTGGAACTGGAGGGTGAGGCTGGGAATACAGAACAGATGCTCGCGACCTACCGCGAGTTAATTGAGGCAGAGCCGGATGAATTAGCGTGGCGGGGAGGACTCACTCAGATTCTGTTGGAACGTGGTGATAAGGAAGAAGCAGTCAAGTTGTGGGACAAATATGTGACCCAGACAGATCGTGTTTCTGTGTTGATGAATGCCGCTCAGACCCTTGGTGAATTGGGGTTAGATCGTTTGGCAAGTAAAGCAGTTGAACGTATGTTTGAACTGCGTAGGAATCATGGACAAGCATTGTTGTATTGGGCCGACCTGCAGCAACGCCGTGGAAATGTTGAAGGCGCGGAAGTGACGTTGAATCGTGTTCAAGCTCTCGAGGACGTTGGTGATGACGTGCGTGCAGAGCTGGCGAGTGCGTTTGAGCGAATTGGGCGGCAGGATAAGGCGATTGAAGTCAATGAAGCGATTCGCGCAACTCGGGAGGTTGTGGCCGAGGATTTGGAAATGCGGCTCGCTTGGCTATACAGCGAAGTAGGTGACGAGGATAAGGCATTGGATCAATGGCTCGCCCTGTGGAGAAAAATTACGTCCATTCCCCGCCGGCGATATGTGGAAGATCGATTGATGACTGTCGCAAGCCGATTGGGGACCTTGGCTGACATTGCCATCGAGATTGAGGAAAAACTCTCCGATGGTACCGCGGACTCTCGGGAAGCCGGTTTGTTGGTGAGAATCTATTCGCGTGTCAATGACTCCGTGGCGGCTACGGAAATTTCTGAAGAGTACATGTCGCAGACCGGCAAGGATGTGGTTGAACAGCTGCAGGAGAAGGGTCGCATCTATCAAATCTGCAACGATTACTGGAACTACGAGAAGGTGATTGAGCAGTTGATTGAAGTTGATCCAGAAGGGGAGACTGAATATTTGCGGCAGCTTGCTTTGAGCATGTTGGAGCGCGGCAAGGCACAGGATGCTCGAAAAGTGCTGATGAATTTGAGGTCAGCAGACGACGGAAAAGACTCGATTGGCGGTGAATTTGAAGCCGGTGTTCTTTCGCTCGTTGGCATGAAAGACGAAGCTGCTGACGCTTATCGACAAGCGATCGCAACTCACCCGGACCGCATCGAATCCTATCTATTGTTGGCTAATCTGCTCAAGGAAAATGACCAGACCGACCGTGCGGTTGGAATGTTCCAATATTTGGCAGAGAACGCTGAGCGGGATGACCTGTTTACCATCGCCATCGACGGCCTTTTGAACATGGAGGCAAAGGGGCGGAATATGCAATGGGCGAGACGGATCACGCTTGAGCGTCTTGCTGGACGTGAAGATAAAAATTACCTGTACCAGTTGTTATCAGACCTGTCGTCGGAAGTGAATGATAAAGCCGGACAGATAAGGGCGATGGAAAACTCTTTGGCGGTTTCCGGTAGCAGGCGTTTGTCAGTGCTCCGTGAGTGTATGGAGCTGTCGTCCAAGATCAGGGGCGGTGTGTACTACTCCAGTTCCTCGCGGGGGCCAACCAACAAAGGAAATCTGCCGTTCTTCGCGTTTGGACGGCGTTTGATTGGTCTAAATGAACTGATGCCACCTCAGGTGTTTTTGGATCTTGGCAAAGCATTCCTGGATGATGGTGACACACAGAGTGCTGAACGAACATTTGGAATGGCTCGCAATATTGCCGATCCAAGAAGCTATCAGCGGCAGGTCGCGGAGATTTTTGAAAAGGCAGGGAAAATCCCAGAGGCTCTCGCTCGATATGATCGGCTTTTGCGGACCAGCCCTTCCGATGTCCCACTCATGGCGCGCGTTGCAAAACTCAATGAGAGTGAACGCAAGGATGCGATTGCGTTCCGGTTTTATCAGAGCGGCTTAAATCTACTATTGTCGCAAACGCCACTCACAACACGCGAAGCCGCCAAGAACAGTCAGAATAGCTATTGGAGTAACAACCGAGACGCATACCAGACATACTCAGATGAGTTGTTGATGGGGATGTTGGTCACCGTGCCAGATAACGCGGTGGGGGAGATGCTGGCGGAGCAGCGGGAACGACTTGTGGCTGATCTTGAGCAGTTAGCGAAATTACAAGCAGACGAGAAAATCGCGAGTGATCTGTCCGAGGCACCAAGGATCGAGAAACGCTTCAAGCAGTTGCAACGCATGTACATGGCAGTAGCTCAGTTCGAGCCGCTTGAGGAAATCGACTCGATGTTATTGGAACGATTTCCCGAGGATAAATCGCTATTCAATAGTGTTGTAAACCTGCGTTTAGGGGCGGGGCGAAGGGACAGTTTGCGGCGGTTAATAAAATCCCCGGGACTCACGGAGTCGCAGCAAGCTAAAGTAAACGGTGTGCTTGGTAATGTGAAGGTGGAACCTGGGGATACTGAACTGAGCCCAACGGCGATGTGGAAGGGTTTGCAGCCAGTTTGGTTTGCAGGCGATCGAGAGCGTTCGCTCGAATGGTTGAGGCGTTTGAATCAGAAAAGCGTCTCTAGTAGGAATGGCAGCCCATCCTATGTGATCGTGAATGGACGGGCAGTACGGCAGGAACGCTCTGATTTGGGTGACGTTCGAATGTGGATGCGATTAGCTGTCGCACTCGGGGACGATGGCCTGGCCTTGCAATTGGCCAGAGCGAATATTTCACGCCAGACATTTCAGACCCAAAACGCTTTTTACAGCACGTGTCGTGACATTCTGCCGAAAGAGCGTTTCACTGAACTCGTGCGTTACGCGACAGAATTCCAAAGCCAGAAACCACAGAGGCTGACCAATTACCTTTGGTTGCTATCGGAAATGAGCGATTATGTCGCAGACCTGCAACCCAGCGATGGTGATTTGCTCAGTCTTATTCAGAAGGGCAATATCCGGCTTGGGTATTCGTTTCCGTTTCCTGTCGCGATGAAGGTCTTTCCGGAATCGATTCGAGCGGATGCATTCGCAGAGACGCTCGACAGCGTCACTCCGAAGAGTCTGCCACAGGAGTTGATTCGGGTACCGTTCAGTTGCAAGGAGCCTATCGACGAAGCTACCCAGAAGGTGATCCTTGCAGCGATGTCAGACGGAATAGACGCAGCGTTACAAGACAATTACCTGCGTTACTGTTATTACTACATGCCACGTAGCGGGACGGTATTGGCATGCCCCGAAAACATAGAGTTGGCAACAAAGATGCTGGACCTTTTGATCGCTGACAAAGTGATGAAACGCGAATCCAATATTGCCAAAATGGCGCAAATCGTCAAAGGCATGATGTTGTTCCAAACTGGTCGCAAAGAAGATGGGATTGCGTTGGTGTTTAAAACCGGCTCACCTTTCGAAGCCGCCAGTGATAGTTATCTAAGGCAGCTACGTACCTGGGCTTTCAAAGAACTTCTGACAGATAATCCGGACGCCGTTTGGGAAGCGTTGCAGGGTGACGGCGAGAAGAAAGAATTGTCGGTTGCGGATTATGACAAGCGCATTTCATTAGTCTCGAGGGTTCGCGCAACTGATGTAATGGAGAGCCTGTATGCCGAGGCAGGAAAAAAATACCCAAAGGAGACCAAGTACACGTTGTCTAAATCGCGTTCGTCTGCGAGACCAAAAAATGAGTACCAGGACATTGAGTTGCAGGTGAGTCGCTTAAATGCGTTAGAAGCGAGAACGGATGTGAGTGACCCTGCCAAGCATGTCAAGGATTTGGATGTGATCAGGTCGCGGCTTTCGACTTTGTGGAATTCAGTTGAACATCGGGTGAATTCCATGGAATACTTGAGGGTGGTTGATGAGCACAAGCGTGAAGCCTACGAGGAATCCCAGAAAAAGAAGCAACTGCAGGAAGCCACCGACACCAAAGGTGCATCCAAGCCAGCGGTGGATCTGCCTAAGGGAAAAACCGCCAAAACGGTTGATGGTCCGAAGGCGTTGGGGGCAACCGCGAAAAATGTGGTTGGCGCCAAGTCCGGGACTGCTAATACCCTGGGGCGTGTGACGGGAGGCCCTGGTAAGGCAAAATCTGGCGTTGCAGCGACGGTTCCAGCAAAGGCGCGGAAGGGAAAAACCACCACCGGTAGTACGAAGGGCAAATCAGAATCCAAACCGGAAAAGAAGTACGCCAAAGGTGTTCAGGGTGTCAAGGAAGCACTGGACGCGGGTGATGAGGATGGGGTGCTTCGTGGTATGCGTTCAATGTGGAGAACGCTGCCCCCTGTGACTTCCAGCCCGTACGGATCAAGGGTAATCAGCAGGCCCATGAACTTTTCGTGGCCTGTGGCAAGAACGACCCCAAAAACAAAAGATGCCGGGGAACAGAATCCAGAACAGGCACAGCGCGAATCCGCGAAAAGGGCTGCTGAGGCAGCGGAAAAAGCACGTCTGAATAAGCGGGGAGGTTTGTCGACATTCATACCCGCCGCACGGCCTGCCTCGGTACCTCGCCCCACGGCTTGGGATGTGTTGGCGGAGTACCCCTACGCCCTTCCCGAGATGCGCCGCATTGTTCGGTCAAGTTTCCTCGCACCAAGCAATGCGAAGGCAGTGACCCTTGGCCTTCTTCAGGCAGAAAGGCTCGAAAAGGGCGATGAGTTGGTATTTGCTGAATTGATCAAGGACATTCAGGAAGGAAGAGGATCGCAGCGTGTGCTCGATGGGTTCTTCAAACTCGTCAGTGAACATCCAGACTTAATCAACCAGTCCAATAAGTGGGTGCTCGATTCATTGGCGGGCCAACTGGGGATCAAAAACGGAAGTGAGGCACAGCGTTTGGCTCCGCTTTACGCACAGGTGGGTGACCTGAATACAGCGGCAATGTTGTATCGAGTGAGTGCATTCTTCCCTTCGAAGTCTGCGAGGCATTTTGCGTCCCTGGTGTCTGACGCGAAAAAGTACTACGAGGGTGATGAGTTACTCGAACTTGTTGAATCGATGTTCAATACTGTTTATGACCGTCGGCTTGCTTTGCCCGCAGTGTTGGACTTGCGGCTCGAGTTGCAACCAGCCAAGGATGCGGCTGAAGCTACAAGAAGAGATTTCCCCGGCGAGGTTGCGGTTCATGATATCTATGATGTCGACACCTTGATTTCGGGTGCGACTGTTTTTGCAGCTGCTGGCGATTACCAACGTGCGGCGGAGTGCGTTGAAGCGTTACTTCGTCAGAGCGGAAAACCTTTGGTGCCGCGTCTTCTTAACGGGTCTCAGTACTACAGAAACCGAGGCAATTCGCGGCCTTGGGTATTGAGCAGGAAAAACTATCTTGATCTGTTTTCCGAGATTAATGCCGGAGCAGCAGGCAAATTAAAGGGATGGCTTGAGCAGGCGAGCATTGCCGTAAATGCTTTGCGTGCTGACGAATCAGTCAACCGCGACGCGATTGCAGAGGCTTTGCTTACGATTGCGTATCGACAACAGCAGGCGGGAGAAGCTGCAGCTGCACGTGAAACGCTCGGCGTAGTGGATGAGGCGTTGTTGCAGAAAACAGCCAAGTTGGATCTGGTAGCCGTCGACCTGTTCAGGAAAGCTGGGCTCAATACGCGAGCTGTGGAGGTACAGAGCCGTATGCAGCAGGAAGGCGACTTGCCATACGTTCGGTTTGGTGAGTTTGTGAGAGATGCCGCGTCGGCGAGTGGCTCGGACACGGCGTTCAAGCTTTTTAATCAGCTGGTTGAGTTAAGCATGGCAAGCGATCTGCTTGCAGCCGGTAAAGAAATAGCTGGCAAGGACCAAGGCTTGCTAAAGCGAATGACTGAGTTGGAGTCGGAGAAGGCGGCGGCTGAAGCCGAGTACCGGCGGCGTGCAGAGGCGGCGGGACAGAGAAGAGCAAGTATAAATAACGCCACATCTTCCAAGCCTGCGGCACAGGCGATTTCTGCTCCCAAGACGATCCGTGCATTACCCCTCCTGCCAGCCATAAAAACGCAAGGTTCGCCGATTAAGCGAAAGCCAAAAGGACCCTGATTCTCAGGTCCTCCGTTGCTCGTAGAACGCTCGTCGGTAGGGAAATGGCTCTCAAACGGATGGAAATCCTGCGGCTAGCGTTGTGGCTTGAGGCTCGATTCCCAGCTTTGCAGTAGGCCCATCAGCTGAAGCGTCAGCTTCGGGTTGGTAGCTTTAAGGTCGTGTTGTTCGGCCGGGTCAACGGAGAGATCAAAAACTGATTTGATCTGATCGGGTTCTCCGGTCTTGATCACCAATTTTTGGTCACCATGACGGACAGCTTTCCAAACCCTTTCGCCTCGTTTTCCCCGCCAGAAAAGAGTTCGGGGAGAGTTTGGCTTTCGTTCAACAAGGTGGGAAATGATGTCGTATCCGTCGAGTTGCTCGGGCTGATTTTCAGCACCGGCCAGATTCAGGATCGACTTGGTTAGGTCAAACGTGATGCAGACTTGGTCACATGTTTGACCAGATTGAATCTTTGCGGGCCAACTGATGATCAAAGGAACCCGGATTCCACCCTCAAATGTCATGCTTTTTGCCCCACGCAGTGACCCCATGTTGGCAGCATTTGCAAAACCACCATTATCCGACACAAAAATGATGGCCGTGTTGTCACGTTGTCCGGCTTGCTCGACTGCATTCACAATCTGACCCACACTGCTGTCAAGCGATTCGATCATCGCGACGTAGGCATCTTGATCGAGGTCCATCCAGTTTTCGCTGGTCACGTTCTTTGCGGTATCGGATGGGCCTTGAAATGGAAAATGGGGCGATTCGTGGGAGATAAAAAGTAGATAAGGCTCCTTCGTTTTTTCTATGAACTTGACCGACGATTCCGTGATCAAATCTGTCATGTACCCGTCGCGGTAGATTGGCAAGTCATCGGAAAATAGAACATGAAGGTCACTGGTTTCACGATGATTGAAATAGTGGACGTTACCGCCCAGATAACCAAAGAACTCGTGCCAGCCATGTGTTTTTGGGTTGAACTTTGGTTCGTAGCCGAGATGCCATTTTCCGAAGACTGCAGAACGGTAGCCCTGTTGCGTGACGAGAGTGGGAAGTACGGTCTGATCGGCTGGCAGGCCCAGATCGTGCTGGTTTGCTAAACGAATGGCATCATCGTACCGTCCGACATTTCCTGTTCCGATCGCACACTCAAGACCACCTGCGAATTGTTGGTACTTGCCAGTCAGGAAAGCCGTCCGTGTCGGACTGCATTCTGGACCGTTTGCATAGTGCTGAGTGAAACGCACGCCGTCCCGCGCCAGTTGGTCAATGTTAGGTGTCTTGACCCGCGGGTGACCATAGCACTGCAAGTCCCCGTAACCTAAGTCATCAGCCATGATGACGACAATATTGGGCTTCTCAGCGTAGCTTTCGTTACTAACGAGAAACGTGCCCAGATAGACAGAAGCCAAGAGCACGGTTGCGACGCGGAAGTTCATGAAGGATCTTTCGAGAGTTGTGGCGAGCGGGTGAATTTGGGCCTAGTGACTGTTGTTGTTTTGAATTGCAATGGCTTCGATCTTGTGGTGCTCAGATGAGCATCCCCAGGCCTCACGGGCAAGGCAAGGACTCATGCGGTCGTTGGTTACGGTGTTGAGGTAGGATCACACTTGGTTGGGGAATCTGGCTGTGGGGTCGTTGTTTG